>CAMOUF010000097.1 GCA_946626395.1 uncultured Clostridia bacterium | reverse complement strand
GATAACCCCGTGCTGTTCTTTGAAAACGACTGGAGCATCCGCCTGGCCGGAGAAAAGAACAAGGGCCTGGAGCTGAGCGATATCGCCCCCAGGATTGCGGATAAATAATTTCGATTCAGTTGTTCATTTGCAGAAACACTTTAAGCGAATAGGCAATGGGCATTAGGCAATGGGCATTAGGCAATAGAAAGAGAGCTCAGAGTGAAGAGTTCAGAGTTCAGATATTCTTGCCGTTCCAAGTCTGGATGCGTTGTTTGTGTCCGTCTATATTCTCTGTACTCTGAAACCTGCACACTGCACTCATTCTACTATTGCCTATTGCCTAATGCCTATTGTCTGGTGATGTAAAGCGTTCTTTCAGCGACTCAGCAAAACAGCCTTTTCATCCAAACCGGAGCGAGGGATCAGCACAGGAAACGGCGATCCCCCGCTCCGGTTTTTTGCTTGCTGGATGGCAGCGCCGGTTTTCTTTGCTCCGGGGCTCCCGTTTTCAGAAAAAATAAAATAACACGAAATAATGAGAAATTATTTAAAATTGAAAGAAATCAAGAGATAATAGGACGAAATCCGTGAAATACAGGATTCCGCGCATTAATTTGACTTTGACTTTCTTTGACCTTTATTATATACTATGGTCACCAAAAGGGAGAGAAAAAGGAAAGCCCTCCCGGATGGATAAAAAAACAACACCCGCGGAGGCCGGACGCACCGGCGACGCAGGTTTCAATGAATGGAGGAATTATAATGAGCACTTATCTTCCCACTGTATTTGGCGAAAATTTGATGGATATGTTTGATGATTTTGACCGCAGCTTTTTCCGGGGCCTGAACCGTCCGGAGCACGCCCTCTACGGCAAGAATGCCAGCCGCATGATGAAGACCGACGTGAAGGAAACCGAAGACGGCTACGAGGTCTGCGTGGACCTGCCCGGCTTCAGCAAGGATGAAATCAAGCTGGAGCTGAACAGTGGCTATCTCACCATCTCCACCGAAAAGACCCTGGAAAAGGAAAGCAAGGGCAAGATCCTGCGGCAGGAGCGCTATGTGGGCGCTATGCAGCGCAGCTTCTATGTGGGCGGCAGCATCACCGAAGAGGACATCAAGGCCAAGTATGAAAACGGTGTGCTGACCCTGCTGATCCCCAAGAAGGACGCCCGGAAGGTGCCCGAGAAAAAGCAGATCATGATCGAAGGCTGACCCTCTTCCCGCCGCGCCGGAATTCCGGCGCGGCGTTTTTATTTTAAAGTACACTTTAAGCGAATAGGCAATAGGCAATAGGCATTAGGCAATAGAAAGAGAGCTCAGAGTGAAGAGTTGAGAGTTCAGATATTTTTGCCGTTCCAAGTCTGGATGCGTTGTTTGTGTCCGTTTATATTCTCTGTACTCTGAAACCTGCACACTGCACTCTTTCTACTATTGCCTATTGCCTATTGCCTATTGCCTGGTGATTGAAAGTGCCCTTTGCCTGATCAGTTTTTTTGCAATACAACAGCCGACGGCCCGTCGATTCACGGCTTGCCGTCGGCTGTGTTTTTTCAGTATAAATTCTTTGTCCGCCCATCAGGCCCCGCTGGCAATGCGCATTTCCTCGGCCTCGATAGCGTTCTGGTTCACTTCCTCGGGCCGATGATAGGTGGGCACCACCCGCATCAGGGCGTCCTTCACCACGCGGTTGCTCTGGGTTTCCAGGGCGTCGCGCAGGATATCCAGCTTCGTTTCGATTTCCTGCTGGGAGAGAGGCTTGTCCCGCTCCACGAAGATCATGTTGTTATCGGTCTTGTCCAGCTCTTCGGTTTTGATCAGCAGCTCTTCATACAGCTTTTCGCCGGGCCGCATGCCCACTTCCACGATATCGATATCCTTATAGGGCTCAAAGCCGGACAGGCGAATCATGTTTTCCGCCAGATCCAGAATCTTCACCGGCTTGCCCATATCCAGCACATACAGCTCTCCGTTTTTGGCCATGGCCCCGGAGGTCATCACCAGCTGGGAGGCTTCGGGAATAGTCATGAAATAGCGGATGATGCGCTTATCAGTAATGGTAATGGGGCCGCCGTTGGCGATTTGCCGCTTGAACAAAGGAATCACCGAACCATTGGAGCCCAGCACATTGCCAAAGCGGGTGGCCGAGAAGGAGGTATTTTCCCCGCTGCGGCTCTGCACGATCATTTCGCACATGCGCTTGGTGGCCCCCATGACGTTGGTGGGGTTCACGGCCTTGTCGGTGCTGACCATGATGAAGCGCTTGACATGATATTTCTCGCAGGCCTCCACCACGTTCAGGGTGCCGAACACATTATTGCTCACCGCCTCGCACACGTTGCGCTCCATCAGGGGCACGTGCTTGTGGGCCGCGGCGTGGAGCACGATATCGGGGGTATGCTCGGCAAAAATCTTATTCACCTTGCCCGCATCGCACACGCTGGCGATTTCCACCCGCAGGTTCAGGCTGTGGCCGTAGCGGATGCGCAATTCCTGCTGGATATCATACGCGCCGTTTTCATACACGTCCAGGATGGTCAGCCGGGCGGGCTGGCAGCGGGCGATCTGCCGGGCCAGCTCGGACCCGATGGAGCCGCCGCCGCCGGTAATGAGCACGTTTTTGCCCCGGTACCAGGCCATGGTTTCCTCATTCAGGAATTGGTTGGCGCTGCGGAACAGCAGATCCTCGATATCAAAGTCATGGAGGCGGCGCTTGCTGTTGTCGTCCACATTCAGGGTGGGATAGTCGTAGGCTTTGATTTTATAGCCCATGCCCTTATACAGGGTATACAGTTCCTTCCGCCGCTCGGTGGTCACGTTGGGCAGGGCGAACACCACTTCCTGCACCTGAAGGTGGCTCAGTTTATTGCTCAGGCCCTGTTCGCTGGCCAGCACGGGCACGCCGTATATTTCCCTGCCCACCTTTTCCCGGTCGATATCCACAAAGCAGACGGGCTGATACGTGGCTTTCGGATTCTGGATCAATTCGTCCGCCAGCATAGCGCCCACGCTGCCCGCGCCCACGATGGCGATTTTGATTTTGTTGGAGGCAGGCGCTTCATCAGCAAAAACCGAGCCGGTAAACGCCTTGAGCAGAACAAGGAAAAATTTTTCCAGCCGCGTGTGCTTCATGCGGTTCTGGTATACGAACTGATACAGCAGCCGGATGATGATGCAGCCCAGCAGGTTCAGCGTAAACATCGACAGGCTGCGGATAAACGTGATGTTGCGGGGCAGCAGGGATCGAAGAAGCAGGTAAGCCGCAGAGGCGATGGCGTCGGAAACCATCAGCCAGATGTATTCCTTGGGCCCCGCGTAGCGCCAAATCCGTTCATAAGCTTTGGTAAACAGCCGGGCAGCCATGACGCACACAAGGCCCAGGGCCGCGTGCATGGTGATCTGGGGCGGCGTCAAATGGTCGATGCTGCTGGGGTAGAGCACAAGAACCAGAATAGCGCTGAACAAATATATGGCTGTATCATACAGCATCAGCGTCCAGCGCAATTTGTGCTTGCGTTTCATTGTCATAGAATCATTCCTTACCATATATGCATAATGGAATAACCGCTTTTCTGTTCGCCTGGAAATGTTTTTTCAGGCAACCAAAGCCAGCCAGTTTTAGCTGGATATACCTATTATATCATTATTTTATTTTTTCGTCTATTACAATTCCATAAACTTCAAATTCCTTTTCCGCATATTTTTTTCATATTTCCGGCATACTGTGTATGAATAGAAAAAGGAGGAAAAAACGATGGCAGATAAAATTGCGCTGCTGCTGGTGATCATCGGGGCCATTAACTGGGGCCTGATCGGCATTTTCCAGTTTGATCTGGTGGCCTATCTGTTCGGCGGCCAGGGGGCGCTGGTAAGCCGCGTCATTTATGCTTTGGTGGGGGCCGCCGGGCTCTGGTGCGTTTCCCTGCTGTTCCGGGACCGCAGCCCGGTCAAGGACTGATCAGATAAAAAGCGGGGGACCGGCGGCGTTCCGGTCTCCCCTTTTTTGATTTTGTCAAGGAGCGTTCAGGTGAATTCAGCCTGACAGGCTTGCAGGCAGCCCATGGAAAAGCAAATTCATTTCCACGCTGTATGCTTGGAAGCTTCTTTGCTTCAAGCGCTCCGCAAAGGAGAATGGCAAACCAATTATCTTCCAATTTTATAAAAATGTTACATTATTATGAAAAATAGATCAATAGATATTCCATTTTCTCTGATATTGTGTTAAAATACAAAAGGGATTTTTTATCCCTTCATTTTGACGCTGAGGATACTGATAATGAAGAAGAAATGGATTTCTTTGGCTGCGGCTCTGATTTTGCTGGTGGGCTGCCTGCCGGAGGGCGTAGGAGAGTACTTGGAAAATTATGAGTACGACTATGCCGTCCCTGAAGAATTCCGCTTTGTAGATACCCGTTTCCGGGGCGTTTATACCACGGAAAACCTGGACGCCATTCTGGAAGCCTATGACCTGAATGATGGCTGGTATTGGGTAACCAAAGCAGACATAGCCCAAAATTATCACGGCCATGAAAACAAAAAGGGATGGACCCAATCCTCCCAGTTTCAGGCTGAGGCCAAGGGCGAGGATTATTTCTACAACCGGGGATGGTACGGCTGCCGCTGGGAATGGAACGAAATCAACGGCGGCATGCCCAACGCCTTTGGCTGGGGCGAATGCTTCGGCTTCTGTCAGTTTTTAGGCTATCTGCTTTCCGGCGAAGTGAATCCCCATGGAAAATGGCAGATGTTCAATTCCGTCTGGGAAGCCGGCGGGCTGCGGGTGGGCGACATCATCCGCGTGGAATACTCCGATGAAAAGGGCTTCCATCAGCACAGCGCCATGGTGTACAGCGTGAAGGAAAACCGGGTGCGGTTCATTCAGTGCTCCGGCACGGCTTACAACCAAATGTTCATTAACTGGGGCTTCCGGGGCGCCAACCTGGGAAATACCACCCTCATTTCCGATATCAGCAAATTCCCCGGCCTGCGCATCCACAGGGCGTATGACCAGATCGACTTCTGGGGAGACGATCAGTGGACAGAAGACGCCGCGCCCATCCCCCTGAACCTGGTGGATTTGGACGAAGGCATGGTGGCCTTCCTGGATCCCAACGATATGCGCGCCTGGGACGTGTACGGCAACTGGAGCCAGTGGTCCCGCCGGGCCACAGAGGTTGACCTGGATGATCTGATTGCAAACGAGCCCGGCCAGGAGCCGGAAGAAACCGCTGCGCCGCAAGCACCTGATCCGGAGGCGTCCGCTGCGCCGGTCATTTTCCCCGAGCCCGCCGCAACCCCGGATTCCAGCCAGATCGTTCCCATCGCGGCCAGCCCGCCGCCTTCCCCCACCGAGCCGCCTGCACTCCAGACGCAGCCCCCGGAAACAGCGGCCCCTGCGCCCCTCCCCTCCCCCATTCCCACGCAAGCGCCTGCGCAAAAGCCTGTCAACGAAAGACATTATAAAATCATCTTTATCTATATGTGATCCGTCTTTCCATTTAGCGGGAGGCTCCTTGAGCCTCCCGCTGTTCTTTTCCGGAAAAAAGCCAGTACCCGCCCACCGAAGCGGATACCGGCTTTTTTATGGTGTTTATGATTTGTAAAGGTTCTAAGTTCAAAGCTCTTAGTTCTTAGTTCTAAGTTCTAAGTTCCAAGCAAAATAGACTTGAAATTTGTGCACGCTCTATTGTGCTTGACAAAATCCAGCTTAGAACTTGGAACTTACAGCTTATACTATTCGCGTTCTAAAATCATAACAGTCATGTGGCAAAAGATAACGACGAGGCAGGGTCCTATGCGATCCGCAGCCTCAATCGTCGCAAGTCCGCTTGATGCGGACATTGCTCGTTTCGGCTGATCTCACCGCCGATGAGATTCCCGCCACAGGCGGTCATCGGCGGTTCGTCCCCCGTACCCCTGCACCAAAGGATTTCATCCTCTGGACTCCAATAGCGGATAATGCTTTAGATGTAAAAACAACCTGGTTTCCGCTGATACTGAGAGGGACGCGGAAATATGGCTTGATGCCGTTGTGCTTCTGCCCCCCAACGGTGCAATATCGCCAGCTGTGGGTCCAGGGATTGTCCGGGCTTTCCCCCCTGAACCCGCATCACCCGCCGTTGGCGATCCTATGCAGCTGGGATAAGCTGACAAGCATATAAAAGGACTGCCGCCTGAAAAGCGGCAGTCCGGAAAAAGCGATGGGACGGGATCAGAACATGGTGTTCAGCAGCTCGATGCCGTCGATCTGCACGTCGAAGTAAGGAGCGGACCGGAATTCGGATTCATGGAAGAAGCCATCGGCCACCACTTCGGTGTCGGGGGTGAAGGCTTCGTCGGTGTTCACGTCGGCCATGTAGGAGGTCAGGGCAGCGCCGTCCTTGGTGATAAAGCCTTCGGTGGCGGTGTCGAACACCTTGCGGGTGCCCGCTTCAAATTCGGCCTTGGCGGCTTCGATGGCTTCCACGGTGCCTTCGGCGGCCACGGCGGTGTTCACGTCGGTGAGCACCACGGAGCCGGTGGCGATGGTGCCGGTCCAGTCAACGTCGATGGCTTCGCCAGCGGCCTTCTGCTTCACGATATACTCGAAGTAGGGAGCCCAGTTGATGCGGGAGGACACGATGAAGGTGTTGGGGCAGCTTTCGATGGTGGAGCCGTTGTAGCTCACATCGGGGATACCGGCGTTTTCGCAGGCGGTGGGAGCGCCCATGGAGTCGGCGTGCTGGCTGATCAGGTCGCAGCCTGCGGCGATCAGGGCTTCAGCGGCAGCCTTTTCTTCTTTTTCATCGTACCAGGAGCCGGTGAACTGCACCTTCATGATCACGTCGGGGCAAACGGACTTGGCGCCCAGATAGAAGGAAGTGTAGCCGGACACCACTTCGGCATAGGTGAAAGCGCCCACATAGCCCATCAGGGGCTTTTCGCCCTTGAGCTTGCCGGCGGCCTTGATCTCGTTCAGCTTCATGCCGGCGGCGATACCGGCCAGGTAGCGGCCTTCATAAATCGCGGCGAAGGCATTGTGGAAGTTGGCCAGGCCCTCGGTGTGGGCCATGGTGCCGGTGGCGTGGCAGAATTCCACTTCGGGGCGTTCCTTGGCGGCCTGGAGCATGAAGCTCTCATGGCCGAAGCTGTCGGCGAAGATGATGTTGCAGCCTTCGTCCACCAGGTCCAGAGCGGCTTCGTAGCATTCGTTGGATTCGGGGATGTTGCGCTTCACGATCACCTGTTCATCGCTCAGGCCCAGCAGTTCCTTGGCTTCTTCCACGCCCTTGATGAAGTTCAGGTCGTAGGTGGAGTCTTCGTCATGCAGCAGGATCACGCCCAGCTTCACGCCTTCGTATCCATCGGCCAGCGCGCCAACGCAGCCCAGGCACAGGGCCAGAGAGAGCAGCAGAGCAATCAGTTTCTTCATGTGGATGTTCCTCCTCCAAATATGTTGGTTGGATGATGTATTGTATCCGCTTCCCTGGAAAAGGAAACGGCTACGGGCGAAAAGAAAATCAATCGTCGGCCAGGATGAGCTTGCCATCCTCGATGGCCGTCACGGTGGCCAGGGAGCAGACCTTCAGGCCCATGGAGCGCAGGTTCCTGCCGCCGGGCATGAAGCCCTTTTCCACGCCGATGCCGATGCCCACCACCTGGCACCCGGTCTGGGCGCACAGGGCCATCATGCCCTGGCAGGCCTGGCCGTCCGCCAGAAAATCGTCCACGATCAGCACCCGGCTGCCCTGGGGCAGATATTTTTTGTCGGCGCGGATGATGTTTTCCCGCTTATGGGTGAAGGAATACACGGAGGCCTGGGCCACGTCCGGGCTCTGCACCACGGTGGCCGCCTTCTTGGCGAACACCACCGGCAGATCCCCCAGGGCATGGGCGGCGGTCAGGGCCAGGGCAATGCCGCTGGCTTCCACAGTGAGCACCAGATCAGGCTTATCCTCCGCAAACACGCGGGCCAGTTCCTCACCCATGCGGATCATCAGGCCGGTTTCAATGCGGTGGTTCAAAAACATATCCACTTTTACGATATCATCGCCAATGCCTTCGCCGCAGCGCTGGATCATCTCCCGCAGCTCCTGCATGCCTGTCGCCTCCTTGTCAATAAAAAGCCGAACATTAAAAGGAAATACGCGTCTATTGTACAGTAAAACGCCGCAAAAAACAAGCGTTTTTCCAAAGAAAATCAAATGTTTTTGGCGCTTGCCCGATTTGGGATGTTTTTTTCCTTTCGTTGCAATTGTTCCCCCATTGACAATAAAAAGGGATCAATGCAAAAGATTGTGGGGGAGCCTCTCTTTGGATGCCAAAGAGAGGTTCCCCCACACCCCCCTCCGAGAAAGCAATAAAGAATTCAGTAAATTCGTTCTTTCTTCTTGGTTCATTACGGAGCAGAACAGCAGGAATGTATTGGAATCTCCCACAAGGTTTTGTATTGAACCATAAAAAAGAGGAGAAAGCTTCCCGCCCGGCGAAAAGATAGAATCAAAACACCGGGGAGGAGAAACAGTCATGATCGAAATAAAGGTGTGCGATGGAACTGGCGCGGTGATCGCCTCCGCGTCCCATCCGGACGCCGCCATGCTGTGCGTGGACAGGGCATGGGCGGAAGGGGATTTCATTCAAATCGACGCGTCGCCCGGCGCGCATCTTCTGGTGCGGATGGACGCGGCGCTGCCGGAGGGAGAAGTCTATCTGCCCCGCGGGGAAATGCATTGGCCAGTTCCCATGGGCGAGTACCGCCTGGCCTACGCGCCTTCTGCGTTTGAGGGAACGCGGCACATTATTTCCGCCTGCCTTTTGACCCGGCAGGAAACCGACGCCTGCCGGGATCTGGCCCGGAACCCCGCCGATTTGCGGGGCGACACGGATTTTTATCCCCACTGTACCGCCAACGTGGAAACCAGGAATGAATCGGTATTCGCCGCCCGGAACGTGATCGACGGGCTGCGGTTCAATACCTCCCATGGGGAATGGCCCTTTGAAAGCTGGGGCATCGGCGCCCGGACGGACGCCTGGTGCAAAATCGACTTTGGCCGGGAAATCATCGCCCGGCGCATGGCGCTGACCCTGCGGGCGGATTTTCCCCACGACGCCTATTGGGTGGCAGGCTGGGCGGTGGACTCCAACGGCGATGAAATCTCCTTCTCCCTGCAAAAGACCGGGGAGCGCCAGTGGATCGACCTGGGCGGCAGGCGCGTGCGCTGGCTGCGGCTGGAGCGCATGGAAAAAAGCGACGATCCCTCCGCCTTCCCTTCCCTTCGGGCCTGGGAAGTGTACGGAACGGAAGCAGACTGAAAAAAATCCCATGCCGTGGAGTTGCCCGGCATGGGATTTTTTCAGCCGTTAAAAAGATCTTTCACCTTGTCCAGGAAGGATTTCCGGTTTTCGTATTCCTTCCCGGAGGAGATGTCCTCGAACTGGCGCAGGAGCTCCTTTTGCTTTTCGGTCAAGCGCCGGGGGATTTCCACCCGGATATGCAGGATCAGATCGCCCCGATAGGTGGAGCGCAGCTGCTGGATGCCCTGGCCCTTCAGGCGGATTTCGGCGTCGTTCTGGGTGCCCTCGGGAATGTGAACGGTGGTTTTGCCGCCGCCCAGGGTGGGCACCTCGATGTCCGCGCCAAGGGCCGCCTGGGTGAAGGAGATGGGCAGATCCAGATGCAGGTTGGTGCCGTCCCGCCTGAACAGCTTGTGGGGGCGCACGGTGATTTGAATGTACAGATCGCCGTTGGGCCCGCCGTTGCGGCCCGGCTCGCCCTGGCCGTTCATCACGATGGTCTGATCGTTGTCGATGCCCGCGGGCACCTTCACAGACGCGGTGCGGCGGCGGCGGGTGCGGCCCGTGCCGTTACAGGCGGTGCATTTATCGGTGATCACCTTGCCGGTGCCGCCGCAGGTGGGGCAGGTGCGCACCGTGACCATGAAGCCGCCGGACATGCGCACCTGGCCGGTGCCCCTGCAGTTGGGGCACTGCTTGGGGCTGGTGCCGGGCTTGGCGCCGGTGCCGTGGCAGGTTTCGCAGTTTTCGTTGCGCATGAACTCAAAGGATTTATCGCAGCCAAAGGCCGCTTCCTCAAAGGAGATGCGCAGGTTGTATCTCAGGTCGTTGCCCTGCATGGGCGCGTTGCGCCGCTGGGCCGCGCCGCCCATGCCGCCGCCAAAGAGCTGGTCGAAAATATCGCCCATGCCGCCGAAGCCGCTGAAATCAAAGCCGCCCGCGCCGCCGCCGAAGCCCGCCTGGGGCCCGTCAAAGCCGAACTGATCGTAGCGCGCCCGCTTTTCAGGGTCGCTCAATACTTCGTTGGCTTCGTTCAGCTCCTTGAAGCGCTCCTCCGCCTGCTTGTCGTTGGGGTGCAGGTCGGGGTGGCATTCCTTGGCCAGCTTGCGGTAAGCCTTTTTGATGTCGTCCGCGCTGGCGTTTTTGTCCACGCCCAGCACTTCGTAATAATCGCGTTTTGTTGCCATTGTTTCCTCAACTCACAATTGGTTGATTTATGTTAGGTATTTCTGGGGGAAACTGCTCTTTGCTTCCCGGGGCTGCCGCCCGGCCTTCGCTGAAAATGATCCACCGGATCATTTTCCGGGCGCTTCGGCCCCCAAAGAGCGGTTTCCCCCAGACCCCTTTCCGAGAAAGGCGATAAGGGAGAGCTTTGATTCCCCTTTCGTGCTTTACCATGTATTGCCACAGAAATTGCCTCCCCTATCAGAGGAGGTGGCCCGAAGGGCCGGAGGGGTTATTTCACTGCCACGGAACATAGAACCGATGGATGGTGGCCAGATTGCCCTCGCCATCAAAGGCGACATAGACGTTGTTGGTGGCAAGGCCGACGGTAAATGCTTCGGAAGCATCCTCTTCCCGCAATCGGGCCGTCAGTTCCTGCGCGGTATGAACGACGGGCAATTCCAAGGAATTGCCGCTTTCCTCGTCGATATAATCCAGAAACTGCAGGGAATCCTGTATCGGGCACTCAATCACATCCAGCGTGATCCAAACATAGTCGTCATCCAAAAAGGTTCTCATGGAATAACCGCGAAAATCTTCCGTCAGATAAAGGGCTTGCTCAGGATCATCCCCACGATTGATTATGTATGTTCCCCGCTCATTCACCTCAATCGTTTGAATCAGCACTTCATGACCGCCGGTAAAAATGCTGTCGCCAGGCCGGAGCGCTTTTACCTCCTGCTCGTCGAACACTTCCGGGGCGATCAGCTCCACCGTCAGCGTGTTGCTGTCCGGGTTGTAGCCCAGGATGCGGGCGTAGGAGGCCGTCTTTTCCAGATGCTCTGGATTGACTTCGATTGCCAGGGCGGTGATCACGTCGGCGGAGGCGGGGGAACAGGCTGCCGCCAGCAGCGACAGAAGGAGAAAGAATGTGATGGAAAGTTTTTTCATTCCGCTTTCCTCCTGCTGGATGCCTGATTCGGGAAGATGATGATGTTTTTTATCAAGCAACGGAATAGCGTTGTTTGGAATACCGCCCACCCCGGCTGTCATTCTGAGCCAGCGGAGCGATAGCGCAGCGCCAGCGAAGAATCTCCCAGTAATGGGTTATGTCAAGTAATATTTTAATCCTGCTTGGAGATCCTTCGACTCCGTTTCGCTCTCGCTCCACTCCGCTCAGGATGACAGCGTAGGATTTGGATTATTTGTTGCTTGATTGAATAGTTGCGTATATACAAAAGGCTCCTAATATGGCTTTCTTGGAAAGGGGACGAAGCGCGGACAGCCGCCTGTGGCGGATGTCCTGTCCGCGCTGAGATCAGCCGAAAAGGAGCAAGCTCCGCATGAAGCGGAGTTGCGACTATTGAGGCTGCGGACCTGGGGGAAACCATTCTTTGGCCTCCAAAGAATGGTTTCCCCCAGCATTCCCCCGTTTATCTCTTACTGCACGCTGCCGTCGGCGTTGAAGGAGCCATCGTCATTCTGGGTGCCGGGCTGAGGGCCCGCCTGGGCGCCGCCCATATCGGGGCCGGGCTGGCCGCCCTGCTGCTGATAGAGCTTGCCGAAGATGGAATACACCTTCTGGGTCATGGCGTCCATGGCATTCTTGATTTCATTGGCGTTGTTGCCCTCCCGGACCTTCTTGAAATTGTCGATCTCGGTCTGGACGGTGTTCTTGTCCTCGGCGGACAGCTTGTCGCCGTTCTCCCGGAGCTGCTTTTCCATTTCGTAGATCAGGGAATCGGCCTTGTTGAAGGTTTCG
The DNA here is from genome assembly GCA_946626395.1 of uncultured Clostridia bacterium. Taxonomy (GTDB): domain Bacteria; phylum Bacillota; class Clostridia; order Christensenellales; family Aristaeellaceae; genus RUG563. The sequence goes on along the minus strand of CAMOUF010000097.1, from coordinate 1,044 downwards.
ATTTCATCCTTCTTCTGCTTGTCGGCCTCGGCGAACTGCTCGGCTTCCTTCACCCGCTGCTGGATTTCTTCTTCCGTCATGTTGGTGGAGGCGGTGATGGTCACCTTCTGCTCGTTCCCGGTGCCCAAATCCTTGGCGGATACGTTCACGATGCCGTTGCGGTCGATATTGAAGGTCACTTCGATCTGGGGCACGCCGCGGGGCGCGGAGGGAATGCCGGTGAGCTGGAAGCGGCCCAGGGTCTTGTTGTCGTAGGCCATGGGGCGTTCGCCCTGCAGCACGTGGATTTCCACGGTGGTCTGGCCGTCGGCGGCGGTGGAGAACACCTGGCTCTTCTGGGTGGGGATGGTGGTGTTGCGCTCGATCAGCTTGGTGAAGATGTGGCCTTCGGTCTCCAGGCCCAGGCTCAGGGGCGTCACGTCCAGCAGCAGCACGTCCTTCACTTCGCCGCCCAGCACGCCCGCCTGAATGGCAGCGCCGATGGCCACGCACTCGTCAGGGTTGATGCCCTTGAAGGGCTCTTTGCCGGTGACTTTCTTGACCGCGTCCTGCACGGCGGGGATACGGGTGGAGCCGCCCACCAGGATCACCTTGTCGATCTGGGCGGAAGTGAGGCCCGCGTCACGCAGCGCGTTGTTCAGGGGGCCGATGGTCTTTTCCACCAGGTCGGCGGTGAGCTCGTTGAACTTGGCCCGGGTCAGGGTCATGTCCAGATGCTTGGGGCCGGTGGCGTCGGCGGTGATGAAGGGCAGGTTGATGTTGGTGGTCATGGCGTTGGACAGCTCGATCTTGGCCTTTTCGGCGGCTTCCTTCAGGCGCTGATAGGCCATGCGGTCCTTTTTCAGGTCAATGCCGTTTTCCCGCTGGAAGGTGTCGGCGATGTAGTCGATGACGCGGTTGTCAAAGTCGTCGCCGCCCGGGCGGGTGGCGCCGTTGGTGGCCAGCCCTTCAAACACGCCGTCGCCGATTTCCAGAATGGAAACGTCGAAGGTGCCGCCGCCCAGGTCGTACACCAGAATCTTGTGGGAGTCCTCCTTGTCCAGG
>CAMOUF010000096.1 GCA_946626395.1 uncultured Clostridia bacterium | reverse complement strand
TGGTCGGCGCGGTGAAAGGCTGACCTTCCAGAGAACAGAGTTCAGGGTACAGAGTTCAGATTTATATAGCTGTTACATATTTGATTCGATGGCCGTGAACAGTTGCAGCACGATATCATCTGCACTCTCAACTCTTAACTCTCAGCCCTCTTCTCCCGTTCCCAAGGGCGGAATGCCCTAATAATAAAGGAGGAAAACCAAATGAAGAAGATCCTTGCCCTGGCGCTGGCAGCGGTCATGCTGCTGAGCATCGCGTCCTTCGCGTCCGCGGAAACCCCCGCATGGGAACCCTTTGCCGAGAACGTGAGCATCACCATCCCCGTGTACGACCGCGGCCAGGCTGGCGTGCCCAACGTGGAAGACAACTATTGGACCAAGTGGATTCAGCAGAACTTCGGCGACAAGTACAACATCACCGTGAACTACGTTGCCATCCCCCGCAGCGACGTGCTGACCAAGTATTCCATGCTGGCGGCGGCCCAGGACCTGCCCACCGTGCTGATGGAATACGACTATCCCAAGGTCACCCAGTGGGCGGGCGACGGGTATCTTGCCACCTTCAACATGGATGATTTCGCCGCCATCGCGCCCACCTATTACAACCGCATGGTGGAAAACAACCAGCTGACCTACACCCAGATCAACGGCGAAACCTATTTCGTGGCGGCCTACCGTCCTTACTATGACACCTCCTACACCTTCCAGAACTTCGTCCGTATGGACTGGCTCAGGCAGATCGGCTATGACCATGTGCCCGTCACCACCAGCGAATACAACGATGCCATGCTCAAGATCAAGGAAGCGGGCATTGCCGAATATCCCGCCGGCGGCACCATGATCACAGGCGTTGGCTCCGACCAGAACTATCAGTGGCGCACCTGGCCCCTGGATGAAAAAGAATGGGCCATGTACGGCGACTACAACATTCCTTCCCTGGGCTGGGAACCCAACTATAAGTTGCTCAAGAATGAAAACTACCGCTACAATGCCGGCATCATGAATCCTGAATATTACCTGACCGGCACCGAAGACGACAAGACCAACTTCATCAACGGCAAGAACTACCAGTACGGCGGCTACATCTCCGCCTCCATGGACTGGCTCACCGCCTTCTATGAAGCCAATCCCGGCGCTGAACTGGCGATCGTTCCCGTCAATGGCAAGATCGACCCTGAAACGGGCACCACTCCCGGCTACCGCACCGACAACCCCTTCGGCATGATGGTGGGCTTCTCCGCCTTCGCCAGCGAAGATCAGATCAAGGCCGCCTGGATGTACATGGAATGGCTGACCCAGGAAGAAAACCTGTTCACCTTCCAGTGGGGCATTGAAGGCGAAAACTATAAGCTGGACGAAAAGGGCCTGCCCTCCACCGTCAGCGACTACAACGGCGAATATAAGATGGGCTTCTCCAACAACAAGGACTACTGGTGCATCACCATCGAAGCCCGCCAGGCCGGTACCATCGAAGACGTGATCAGTAACAATATGCCTCATGACCTGCCTCAGGACTTCACCGCCGACGTCATCAAGTGGTACAATGACAAGGTGGCTGTGAAGGATGCCGGCTGGGCCATCGCCAACGCCCTGTATTCCGTTTCCATGGAAGCGGAAGCCGAGTACCAGAAGGTGCTGACTGAAAAGTACAAGGAATACCGCGACAAGCTGACCATGTGCGCGCCCGAAGAATTCGACGCCCTGTATGCCCAGTTTGCCCAGGAATACCTGGATGCCGGATATCAGGAAGTGATCGACGAACGCGCTGCCGCTTATGAAGCTGGCAACTCCACCCATATGCTGAACCAGACCGCCACCGAAGTGGATCTGGCCAAGTAATTCTCCCCGAACCCCCGGGGGCTGTCCCAAAGGGATAGCCCCCTTTTCCTTGTTCCGAACCGGAAAGGATGGATCTATGCAGGAATTTTTGGATCATCTCGATCATCCCGCCAGGGAATATTCGCCTCTCCCCTTCTGGTTTCTCAATGGTGATCTCAAGCATGAGGAAATCAGGCGGCAGCTCAGGGACTTTTGCGATCACGGCGTATACGGTGTGGTGCTGCATCCCCGGATGGGTCTGCCCAAGCGCATCGGCTATCTGTCTCCTGTGTTTTTCCGGTATCTGCGCACCGCTGTGGAAACGGCGGCGGAGCTGGATATGAAAGTCGTGCTGTACGATGAAGGCATGTATCCCTCCGGGTCGGCGGGCGGGCTGATCGTAAAAGAAAACCCGGCGCTGGCCAGCCGGGGCCTCGGGCTGACGGACCGCCCCCTGCCCACGGATACCGTACTTTGCTCCACGGCGGCAGGGTATCTTGTGGAGCGGTTCAGCGGCGGCACCATCCGGGGCGTGCACTTTGGTGAGGATGACGGCGAAAAAAACGCGCCGCCCAGCGCGGATATTTTGAATCCCGCTGCCGTTCAGCGGTTCATTGGCCTGACCCACGATGCCTACGCCCGGGAATTTGGAAGCTATTTCGGCAGTACCATAATTGGTATATTCACGGACGAACCCAGCATCCTGGGCCGCAATGTCAGCGGTCTGTTTCCCTGGTCAGCCGGATTTGCTCAAGTATTTACCCAGGCAGGGGGCTGTCCGGAGGGCCTGGCCGGACTTTTCAGCGGGAAAGAAAACAGCGATACCCTGCTGTATCGGCAGTTGATCCTGCAACGGGAAAGCGAAGTATATTATGGAAGCCTGTCCCGCTGGTGCGATCACCACGGCATTGCCCTGATGGGGCACCCCCATCAAAGCGATGATATCGAAGTGCTGCGCCATTTTCAGGTGCCGGGCCAGGATCTGGTGTACCGCATGGTGGCGCCGGAAAAGGGCGGCGTTACCGGCATGGACAGCGTCATGGGCAAATGCGGAGCGGACATGGCGTATCTCATGAACCGCCGCCGCAACGCCAACGAATGCTTCGGGGCCTGCGGCAGGGCCGACGATCCCTGGCATTTCCCCGGCAGCGATATGAAATGGATGATTGATTATCTGGCGGTGCGGGGCGTGAATATGTTCATTCCCCATGCCTTCTATTACAGTCTGCTGGGAAAGCGCAGAGCCGAGCGGCCCCCGGACGTGGGCCCCGGCAATATCTGGTGGCCTTATTACAGCCAATGGGCCAGCTACATGGCCCGCATGTCCTGCCTGCGGACGGAAACGGACACCATCTGCCCTACCGCGGTTCTTTGCAGGAACAGGGATATGAAACCGGAGGCCGCAGCGCCGCTGTTTCAATCCCAGCGGGGCTTCCGATATATTCCTGAAAGTATGTGGAAAGAGTGCCGGGAGGAAAAGGGCGTTCTTGTCTGCCGGGGAAAGCGGTACAGCGCCGTATTGGAGGAGGAAAATCTGTTCCCCTCCGTGCCCCATGACCCCCGCGCGGTTCCGCCGGACTGCGTATGCCTCCCGCCCCAAAAAGATCTCAGGGCGGCGCGCCTTGTCTGGCGTGGCCAAGATATATGGCTGCTGACAAACGAAGGAACCTCTCCCCTGTCCGGAGATATTTTACTGCCCACGGCATCGCCGCTCGGCCGGTATGATCTATGGACAGGAAAACGCTGGAAACAGAAGAGCCTGCCTGAAAACGGCATGCAAAGAATAAGCCTGACGCTTTTGCCCTTTGAAAGCACACTGCTGTTTGCCTGCGCCGATCCCTCCTTCCGGGAAGCCCTGCCGGAAAAAATCATGCCCGGAAAAACAATCTCTAATCAGGATTTTTCCCTGATTCAGGAAGAACCCGCTTCCCTTCAAAAAATCTATGCCGCTCAGGTCGGCCCTTCCCCCACCGGGCTGCTGGTGGAATTGGAGGCGGAGGAAATGACAGCGCTGGAAGTGAACGGCCAATTTATCGGCGTTTCCTTCTGGAGCCCTCACCGTTTTGAAGTTCCAGCCGCCATGACCCAGAGCCCGGTCTCTCTTCGCCTGACCGTCACAGGGAGCCTGGCCAACCGGTACGGAAAGACTCCTATTTTCTATGGATTGAAATGACATGATACCAGGATGAAATGAAAAAAACATCCCTGCGTTTTGCGCTTGGCAGAAGGCAGGGATGCTTTTTTTGTTGTCCTTCAGGCTTTTTTCGGCTTTTCCTTTTCCTGGGGTTTGGGGTGGAAGTTGGATTGGTATTTGTCGATCAATTCATGGTGGCCCTTTTTGTTCAGCCCGCGATAGCACAGCCGCCGCACGATATCGTAAATCACGGCAAACAGCGGCACGCCCGCGATCATGCCCGTAATGCCCCACAAGCCGCCAAAGAGCAGGATGGCGAAGGTGACCCAGAAGCCGGACAGGCCGGTGGTGTTGCCCAGCACCTTGGGGCCGATGACATTGCCGTCCAGCTGCTGGAGCACCAGGATAAAGATCACGAACATCAGGCAGTGAACCGGATTGTCCAGCAGCAGCAGCAGGGCGCAGGGCACCGCGCCGATGAAGGGGCCGAAGAAGGGAATGATATTGGTAACGCCAACGATCACGCTGATCAAAAGGGACGAGGAAAAGCCCATGATCATGCACCCGGCGAAGCAAAGAATGCCCACGATCAGGCTGTCCAGCAGCTTTCCGGTAAAGAAGCGGATGAACATTCTGTCGATATAACGCACTTCTTCCTCGATGCGGTCCGCCCACAAATCCTTGAACACGCTGCGCAGCATCAGGCGGCTCTGGGCGGCGAACTGCTTCCGGGTGGCCAGCAGATACACGGAAATGACCATGCCAAGCAAAATATCCTTTACGAACGTGAGTGCGCCGGTCACATAGTTGGCAGTGCCGGACAGAATGGCCTGGGCTACGGGCAGGATATCCCGGTTCCGCCAGATTTCGATTTCGCTTAAAATCTGTTTGGAGAAGCCTTCCCATTGCTCCTGCAAATCCGGCTGGTCCGCAAGCAGTTGGTCGATTTGGCTGTTCAGGCTGCGCAGCTGCCCCGGCAGGGCGTTGACCACGCTGACCACGGAATTGACCACCTGCGGAATAATGATCAAACATAAAAGACTGATCAGGGCCAAAGCCAGCAGCAGGGAAAAGAGGATGGACAACTGCTTGGCTCCCCGCCGCCGCTTTTCTCCCATGATCTTTGCCAGCCCGTTTTCCATTTTTCCGCACAGGGGAGATAGCAGATACGCTACCACCGCGCCATACAGGAAAGGCCGCAGAATGGAAAAGACCTTATGATACACCTGCTGAACCTGATCAAAGCGGTAAAAGGTGAACAGAATCACGCAGGCCCCCGCGGCAATGGTGATGCCGGTCAAGGCGATTTTGACATATTTTTTGTTCTCTCCCCAGTGCATGGCATTCCCTCCTCCGGAAACGCCGCGGGACAGCGGCAGTATTTCTTCGGTTCAGCGTAACTGTTCAGTGATGGAAAGAAAACAGGAAAGCGGTATCAAGTTCTAAGTTCCAAGTTCAAAGTTCGAAGCACAATGGTCTTTAAATATCTGCACGCCCTATTGAGCTTGACAAAATCCAGCTTAGAACTCAGGTTCGATCCAAGCCGCAAAGGAACCATGACCGGACAGATACAATTCAGCTTTGATTATATCAACAAAGGAGAATCGAATCAAGAGCTGATAAAGAAAAACCCGCGGGGATATTTTTGCAATATCCTCACGCGGGTCATGCATTCAGCCTTAGGCTTCCTTGGCAATTTCCACCAGCTGAGCGAACGCGGCAGCGTCGTTCACGGCCAGGTCAGCCAGCATCTTGCGGTTGACTTCGATGTTCTTCTTCTTCAGGCCGTTGATAAAGGTGGAATAGCTCATGCCGCTCAGGCGGGCGGCGGCGTTGATACGGACGATCCACAGGCGGCGGAAGTCCCGCTTGCGCATTTTGCGGCCTTCATAGGCATAGCGCAGGGAGCGGCGCACCTGTTCGCTGGCAGTGCGGTACTGCTTGGATTTGCTTCCCCAGTAACCCTTCGCCAGCTTGAGCACCTTGCGGCGTTTTTTATGGGCATTAACGGCCCTCTTAATACGTGCCATTGTTTATGTTCCTCCTTTGGCGATGGATGACGATTACTTGTAGGGGATCAGCTTGCGGATGGTAGCGGCTTCGGCATTGTTCTGCAGGGTGCCGCCCATACGCATATGACGAATGCGCTTGGTGGTCTTCTTGTTGAGGATATGGTTGGCATTCATCTTCTTGTGCTTTACCTTGCCAGTTTTGGTCAGGCTAAAACGCTTTGCAGCGCCGCGATGGGTCTTTTGCTTGGGCATGAGAAATTTCCTCCTTCCGGAAAGTTTGATTATGCCTGCGGGGCCTGTTCCTTGGCCGCCTTGGCGGCTTTGTCGGCCTTGCTGGCTTTTTCCGCTTTAGGCGCCAGAATCATGATCATGTTGCGCCCTTCGATCATGGGACGGCGTTCAACCGTGCACACGTCCTTCACCCGGTCCGCAAATTCCTGCATCACCTTCATGCCGATATCGGAATGGGCAATCTGGCGTCCGCGGAAACGGATGCTGACCTTCACCTTGTCGCCGCCCTCCAGGAACTTGACCGCGTTCTTGGCTTTCACGGCCACGTCGTTTTCTTCGATGGTAACGGACAGCTGCACTTCTTTCAGGGAAACGATCCGCTCTTTCTGGTTCTTGCGCATTTCGCGCTCGCGCTTGGACTGCTCGTAGCGATGCTTGTCGTAGTCCATCAGCTTGCACACGGGCGGCTGCGCCGTGGGCACGATTTTCACCAGATCCAGCTCGGCTTCCTCAGCCAGCTCCAGCGCCTTCCGCGTGGGCATAACGCCCAGCTGCGCCCCGTCCGCGCCAATGACGCGCACTTCACGATCCCGGATTTCTTCATTGATGAGCAATTCTGCGGCTATGGTCGATGCACCTCCCAATCAGTTAGGCCAATAAAAATTGGCGGGTGAAACCACCCGCCAACGCATACTTCACTGAAGAAAAGATGCCATGTACCCGCGCAAAACATGATTCGCGTCGGAGAGAAGCGGGCAGCTTCTGCTTGAAACAGGATTATTATAGCAGAGATTTTTGATTTGTCAAGAAGTATTTTTTCATTTTTTCCAGGCTCTGTTTTATAGGATCAGGTCCGTCACCACGTCGTCCAGCACCGCCATGACGGTGGGCTTGCCCTTTTCGCTCAGATCCTGGCAGGGCAGATCGTCGGTCTGCATGGGGGTCATGATGCCGCCATGCTGCAAAACGGTAAAGGCCCGGGAGGAAGAAAACCGTTCCGCGGCGGCCACATAGGTGCCGTTGGAGCCGGACTTGTTGAAGTAAATGCACTTGACGCCCTTGCCCGCCCGGCCCTGGGTGTCGAACATGGCGGACAAGAGACGCTTGCCGTAGCCCCGCTCGGTAAACAAAACGATCTGATCGGACACGGAAAGGGGGCAGGCTAAAATCACCCGGTCGTCCTCCCCCACGTTCATGCCCCGCACGCCGGCGCTGACCCGGCCCATTTCGGGCACAGTGTCCAGGGGGAAGCGGATGCTCATGCCCTTGCGGGTGACCATCAACAGGTCGGCCCCTTCCTCCGCCGGAACCACGGAAAGCAGCTGATCCCCTTTTTTCAGGTTGATGGCCCCAAACTTGCTGCGCTTTACGTCATACTCCCCGGCGGCGGTGCGCTTCACCTGGCCCTGCTGGGTAAAGAATAATAGGTCGCCCATGGCATTGAGGCTGCCGGGAGTCATGAGCAGGAGGCTTACGCATTCCTCCCCCGCTTCCAGTCCGGCCAGCACGCTGCCCAGGCCGCCGCCCCGCTCCCGGGGCCTGGCGGTTTCCGTCAGCGCGCCAACGGGCAGGGGATAGCAGTTGCCCAGGTTGGTGAAGAAATACAGGGTATGGTCGGTCTGGGTGCGGAAAAGATACCGGGGCATGTCGCTTTCCTTTTCCGGCATATCCAGCTTTTCATACTGCCGGGGCGCCATACGGCGCAGCTGCCCGCCCCGGGTCAAAAAGACCACCGCGTCCTCCGGCAGCGGCCCTTCCTCCACCTCGGGCAGCGCTTCCTCCGGTTCCTCCTTCAGGATCTGGGTGCGGCGCTCATCGCCGTACTGCTCCGCGATTTCCCTGAGCTCCTTCTTGATGACGTTCATCAGTTTCTTTTCGCTCTTGAGAATGCCCTCCAGGGTGTCGATCAGCTTTTTGATTTCCTCGTATTCCTTCCTAAGGGCCAGGATTTCCAGGTTGGTCAGGCGCTGCAAACGCAAATCCAGAATGGCCTGGGCCTGCACGTCAGTAAAGCCGAAACGGTCCATCAGGCGCTGCTTGGCTTCCTTGCCGTTTTTGCTGGCGCGGATCAGGGCGATCACCTCGTCCAGGTTGTCCACGGCAATGATCAGGCCTTCCAGGATATGGGCCCGGGCCTTGGCCTGCTCCAGCTCGTACTGGGTGCGGCGGGTGACCACGTCCTTCTGATGGCGGATAAAATGGGAAATGACGGTTTTTAGCCCCATCTGCACTGGCTTGCCCGCCGCCACGGCCACCATGTTCACCCCGAAGGTGACCTGCAAATCGCTGTATTTATACAATGCCGCCAGCACCTTTTGAGGTTTGGCCTCCTTTTTCAGCTCGATCACCGCCCGCATGCCGGTGCGGTCGCTCTCGTCCCGGATATCATGGATCAGGCCCAGCTGGGCTTTCTTTTCCTCGCTGAGCTTTAAGATCTTTTCCAGCATGGCGGCCTTGGCCACGCCGTAGGGGATTTCATGAATCACGATCAGGGTACGGCCGGAGGGGCCGGGCTCCATCGTCACCTTGGCCCGTACAGTCAGCTTGCCCCGGCCCGTTTCATAGGCAGCGCGGATTTCCGGCGTATCCAGCAGGATGCCCCCGGTAGGAAAGTCCGGCCCC
>CAMOUF010000095.1 GCA_946626395.1 uncultured Clostridia bacterium | reverse complement strand
CCCAGTTGGCGGTATAGTTGGTGAAGCGGCCTTCGTCGCTGATCAGGGTTTCAGGGGTGATTTCCTTATTGGTCAGGCCCGCCAGACCGGTGCACATTTTGAAAATGGAGCCTGGCTCAGCGCGGGTCTGGATGGCGTAATTCATCAGCAGGCCCCGCTCATCCTGCACGATTTCCAAAGCGGGCTCGCCGCCCTGGACCATGGCGTTCAGATCATAGTTGGGATACTGGGCCAGGGCCAGGATATTGCCGGTATGCACATCCATCACGATCAGCACGCCGGTGGTGGCCAGGCGGATGGGAAATTCCTCCCAGTCCCGGGCCGCGATCTTATCCTTATAGGTTTCCAGCCAGCTGGCTTCCGCCATGCGCTGCTCCTGACGCTTCCGGGTTTCGTTCACATTGTCCCGGATATAGCGCTCGGCCGCCGCCTGGTACTGGGCGTTGATGGTGAGCTTGACGGTGTTTCCGTCCTGGGGTTCCTTGTATTTGAGCTCCCGCGTCACCTTGCCCTGGGGGTCCACTTCCACGATCCGGGCGCCCTGCCGGTCGGTGATGTTGGCGGTGAGCCAGTTTTCCATGCTGGATTCGATGCCGGCCTGGCCGATATAATCGTTCATGGCGTAGCCCGCGGGCTTCAAATCGCTGAAATAGTAATCGGCGTTCTGGATTTTTCCGGTATAGCCGATCACCGTAGCGGCCAGGGAGCCGTTGGGATACACCCGCTTGTCCCCCATGGTGATGCCCACCCAGGGCATGGACATGCTGCGGCCCTCGATTTCGGCCACGGTTTCATAGCTCACGTCCTCGGCAAAGGGCACGGGCAGCGACAGGAAAGCGTTGTCCTGCATGGTGGCATTGATGGCGATGACCTTGACCACGTCCTCCTCGCTCACCACCCGGTACTGGGCCACCTTGTCCAGGTCGATGCGGTTCAAATCCAGCACCCCGGGATTGCCGATGCCCTTGGAGCCCGGCACGATCAGATCGTCCGTTTCCATGACCACGGAGCTGCCGTTTTTGTCCAGGGCCAGAAGGTAGGTGCCGTCGCACAGGGCGGTAAAGCCAAAGCGCCTGCGCAGGATATTGAAGCTCTCCTCCGCTGAGGGCTTCCGGCTGCCCATATAGTTATTGGAATAAAAATAACTGCGCCGGGTTTCCCAGGCGGTTTCGGAAATGCCGGAGCCAAAGTTGAATTCCCATTGGCCGCTTTCCCCGTTCCGGATCAGGGGGCTGGTCACGGACACCGTGCCGCCGTTTCCTTCCACGATCTGGATGGCCTCCAGCAGCTGGAGCGTGGGATAATCCCAATCGTCGTTTTCCCGGTAGAAGGTCACGTTATAGGCTTTTTCGCTTTTGGCCAGCACCACAGAATTGATATCGGTGATCATGCCGCGGCTGCCCTTGACGGTAATGCTTTTCACGCTCTGGCTTTCCGTAGCGGCGGCGTATTCTTCACCCTGCTGAATCTGCAATTGATAGAGCCCGAAAAACAGCACGCTGAACATGGCCACGATCCCGGTCAGAAAAACAAGAAAACGGAAATTCATTTTGGCGTCTTTCCCGCGGGCCTTTCGGCTTTTGCGGTAATCCTCGCTCACGGCTTGTCACCTCCTTCGTTCCGCTTCCTGCGCGGATACATGCCAAGAAAGCTCCGGCATGGGAACATCAGCAAATAAGCAATCACCATGGTATACAGGCAGGACCCTCCCAGCCGCATCAAGTGGGTCAGGTTCAAATCCTCGCCAATCAGATACATGTACGCAATCAAAACGATATTCAGGATCAGATCCATTTCCCCCGCGCACAGGGGGATGCGGATAAAGGCGGGCATATCGGTTTCCCGGTAGCGCAGCAAAAAGGTATGCCACCAATGGCTTTTTCCCAGGCCGCTGCTGATGCGCACCTGCCGCCGCTCATAGGCCAGCCGCCTGCGTTCCAGCTGCCTGTCCGTCATATCGGCAAAGGTCTGGGCGCACAGCATGGTAATGGCCGGATAGGCGATCACGTACAGGGCGGGCACGTTGCCCGCCATGCATTCCATGGCCATACCGATGATGCAGGAGGCGCAGAAGGCGTACTTTTTCCCGCAGGATACCACGATAATGGCCAGCACCGCAAACACCACGCTGCCCACCACGCTTCTGTACGCCAGATAGCGCATCACGCACACCTGGACAAGGTAGCTCAGCGCCGTCAGCAGCAGCACCTTCAGGGCTCGTTTCAACGGCTTCCCTCTTATTCCTCCACTGTCAGCCCGCCGGGGTCCGGCGTAGGCACCGGAGAGGGCGACGGGGTAAAGGTGGGCCGGGGCGAAGGCGAAGGCGATTCGCCGTAATTGCCGCCGGGGATATATTCCAGATTGGGGGGCGGATTCGTAGCCCTGGGGTCCGGAGTGGGCGTCAGCCGGGGCGTGGCCGTGGGCACGGGGGTGGGCGCGGGGGTAACATTGGACGGAGCAGGCGACATGAGCGCAGAGGAGAACATATCGCTCATGCTGCCCAGATCAAAGGTGGGAACGGGCTGGGCCGTCACCAGGGGCTCCAAACGGATGTTCTGGGAGGCGTTGATACGGGCCTGGGCGCTCTCGGCATAGGAGGGCCGGTAGCGGTACACGGTCACGTATTCCAGATGCTGAAAATCCGCGATGGGCTCCAGCACCACATAGGATTTATTGTCCTCCATGCCACGGGTGCTTTCCCTGATGGTGCCGATGGGAATGCCCTTGGGAAATTCCAGACCCACGCCGGAGGTGACCACCACGTCGCCGGGGCGGGGCAGGGAATTGTCCGGCAGGTAATACATGCGGCACATGGGTTCGCCGTTGGTGCCCAGGGTGCCCTTCACGCTGCCCTGATCCCGGCTGGACTGCACCAGGCCCGCCACGGTGCAGTCGCTGTCGATGACGCAGCGCACGTCGCACTGGTTGGCCCGCACGTTATAGGTAACGCCCACCAATCCGCCGTCTGACACCACAGCCATATAATCGGCGACGCCGCTGTCAGAGCCCACGTTCAGGGTCAGGGTGGAAAAGTAGTTGTTGCCCACTTTGCCGATCACCTGGGCCCCGATGGGGTTCATGGCGTGGTGGGTAGGCTGCTGATGCTCATAGACCAGCGCCTGGAGGGATTGGTTTTCCCGGCGCAATTCTTCCATCATGGCCACGTCTGTTTCGTATTCATCCAGCCGGGCGCGGAGCTGTTCATACTCATATTCCAGGTTGCCCCGGATTTTCAGCTTGCGAAGATACCCCACCACCGCGTCGGTCAGGGACGAAAAGGCGGACTGAACCGGGGAGACCACCCCGGTCACCACCCGCTGGGGCACGGACAGGATGGGCAGGCTTACAAAATTACTGACTACCATCACCAAAACCATCAGGAACAGGCCGCCGCAGAGCAAAATAATCATCATCATGCGAATAAAGCCCGCCTGCTCCTCTTCCCGGGTGGCGTTTTTCTTTTTCCGGTTCTTTCGTTTGTCCTTGCCTTTGCCTTTTCCTTTGGCGCTCTTTCCTTTCTTCGCGGCAGGCGGACTTTCCGTCTCTTCCTCCTTGCCCGTCTGCCTGCGGCGGAAGGCGTTTCCTTCCACCCGGATGGCTTCCCGGGGCGCGTCGGTTTCCGTTTCATCCTTTTCTGCCCGGAGCTGCACGATGCGTTCCCGGCTCTCCCCCGCTTCCTCCTCTTCCTTGGAAACGGGCTCTTCCATGCGCTCATAGCGGGGAAGCTCCGGTGCGTCCCCGGTCAAAGGAGCGTCAGGATCAGGAGCTTCGGGTATTTCAGGGGCCGCCTCGGGCAGGGGCGTGTCCATTTCATCGTCAGGCGCTTTTATTTCCTCGTTTTTTTCTTCCCTACGAGGGCCACAGACATTGGAGACGGCGGGCCGTTCTTCCTTCTCCTGGCTGATTTTCTGGGCCCAGGCGGGCATACGCTCCTCCCCGTCGTCCGGATAAAATCCCAGATCCTTGGGATTCAGCCCTTCTCCTTCGGAAAACTCCCGTTTGCGATTTCTTGCCATTCCGTTTTACTCCTCGCCTTCCTCCCGCAGGAAGCTGGATTTGCCAATGCGGTGCAAAAGCTCGATATTATCCGCCAGATGCCCGGCGCCCAAGGCGGCGCAGGTCATGGGATCCCGGGCCAGAAGCACCGGCATGTCCAGTTCGGACGCGATGAATTGATCCAGGGCAAACAGCTGGGAAGCGCCCCCCGTCAAATGAATGCCGGACTTGAGCACGTCTCCGGCCAATTCCGGCGGCGTGCGCTCCAGCACATGCTGGATGGCCGCCAGGATGGCCTGGCAGGGGGCCTTCAGCGCTTCATACACCATAGCGGAGGAAATATCCGCCGTCTGGGGCAGATTGGTGATCATATCCCGGCCCCGCACCAGCACCCGCCGCTCCTCCTTGAGCGGCAGAGCTGAGCCCAGAGCCATTTTTACGTCCTCCGCGGTACGCTCGCCGATGAGCATATTGAATTCCCGCTTGATATAAGCGATGATGGCCTCGTCCATTTTGACCCCGCCGATGCGGATGGACCGGGACACCACGATGCCCCCCAGGCTGATCACCGCCGCTTCCGTGGTGCCGCCGCCCACGTCCACCACCATGGACCCCACCGCCTCAAACACCGGCAGGCCCGACCCGATGGCGGCCGCGAAGGGCTTTTCCACTAAATGCAGCTGATTTTCCCGGATACCGGCGAACACAGCCGCCTTGCGAACGGCCCGCCGCTCGATGGGCGACACCCGGCAGGGAATGGTCATAATGGCCCGGGGCTTCACCAGCCGGGAAACGCCGATGGCCTTGCGCACAAAAAACTGCAGCATGGTCTGGGTCATATCGAAATCCCGGATCATGCCGTCGGACAGGGGCCACACCGCCGCCACATCCGCGGACGTGCGGCCCAGCAGCACCCGGGCCTCCTCCCCGATGGCGCGCACGGTATGGCGGCCCGCCCGGTCCGCTACCAAAAGGGAAGGCTCGTTGATCACGATGCCTTTGCGTTTCACATAGATCTGCGTATTGGCCGTTCCCAGGTCAATTCCAATATCCGGCGCGACAATGGCCATGTATATCATCCGTCCATTTCTGTGATAGTAAAAAAGCAATCAAAATGTTAAGGAAGCGGGAAACCGGCCCGCTGGAGCATCTGTCTCACCAGCGCCATGGGCAGGCCGATCACATTGGAATAGCTGCCCTGAATACCGCTTACAAACATGCTCGCCCTGCCCTGCACGGCGTAAGCCCCTGCCTTGTCCATAGGCTCCCCGGAAGCCACGTACCAGTCGATGGCTTCCTCAGTCAGGGGAACGAACTCCACCCGGCTTTCCTCATAGCGGGTTTCCGCGCTGCCCTGGGCGCTGATCAAGCAAACGCCGGTAAACACGGAATGGCTTTCCCCGGACAGGGCCCGCAGCATCCTGCGGGCATCCTCTTCATCCTTGGGCTTGCCCAGCACCTGCCCATCCTGGTACACGACGGTGTCCGCCCCCAGCACAACGCTGCCGGGATGCAGCGCCGCCACAGCCTGGGCCTTTCGCCGGGCGTTTTCCATCACCAGCGCTTCCGGCGCGCCTTGCTTTATTTCCTCCGCGTCGGCTGTGATCACCTGAAAATCCAGTCCTGTATAGGTCATCAATTCGCGCCGCCTGGGAGAGGCCGACGCCAATATCAACGGTTCATTCATCAGTTTTCTTCCTTTCCCGCCGCCCTGGAAATGGGGCGTCAGGATGTCATCTATCTTAAAAACAAAAGCGTATTTGTGTCTGTTCCGTCGTCATCCTTTGCAGAACGCTTTAAGTCACGGACAGTTCCAAGTTCTTAGTTCCATGTTCTAAGCTGATTTCGTTTAATACATAATAGCATAACGATGTTGAAAGACTATTTTGCTTAGAACTTGGAACTTGGAACTATCATACTGATTTAAAGTGTTCTCGGTACGGCTGAACAATTACGCGTACTTTAACCTCTGCCTCCCGGATTCTTCGCAGGATGCCTGATTATTATATCATATTCAGGGCCCCTAAGTACAGACCTTTTTAAACACTCCGAAACAATTTTGTAAAAATGTTATAAATTTTGCTCCTATCGAAAAAACGCCATCAAAAAAACGGCCGCCTTTTTTCCAGGCAGCCGGGGTCAATCATCGACTCGTCATTTCCATCTCCAGGCATTTCCAGTTCTCGTCCAGAATATGGTAATATTCATTTGTCTCCCGGACTGCATCCCGAAAGCCAGCGGTCAGGTAGCAAAACCGGGCGGCAGGGTTATTTTCAAATACACCCAGGGTGATTTTCTCTGCTTTTAAATCATCAAAGGCGAACGATGCCGCCATTTGAAGCATCCGCTTTCCATAGCCCTGGCCGCGCCTTCGGTTGTCCACGATCACGAATCCAAAGCGCACAACGGATTTTTCTTTATCGGCAAAGCGCATGATCAGATGGCCCACCGGCCCATTCTCATCCTCCGCCGTCATGGGAAAAAAGCTGTCGGAATCCGCGAAGGAATCATAATGGCGGTTTAAATCCTCCGCTGTGATGGGATAGGAATCAAACCTGTCGGCGCACCATTTTCTGAAATCCCTTTCACCGCCGATCCAGGAAACAATGGCCGCTGCATCGCATGACTTATACGGCCTGAATCTTAGCATGTCATCTTCCGCCACCTTCCCATGGCCTCCTGCTCAAAGCAGATTTCTCCCCTTCCCCACCGTTCCGCGTCATGGAGGCAGGCAATCAATTGGTCGGTGGTCAATTCCCGCCCGCCGAATTGTTCTTCGCCCACGATGCCTGCCATGCCGTGCCACAGGCAGGCCAGGGCGGCTTCATCCAGATAAGCGTGACGGAGCAGCGCCGCCATGATTCCCGTCAGCGCGTCGCCGCTGCCGCCTTTGGCCAGGGCCGGAGAACCCACGGCGTTCAGGAAAAACTTCGGCTGCCCGTCAACGATTTGGCAAATCACTGTCACATCGCTTTTCAGCACGGCCACGCAATCGTATTTTTCCGCCAGGACCCGGGCGGCTTTCAAACGGTCTGTCTGGATGGTTTGAAGCGGCCATTGCAGCAGCCTGGCCGCTTCCCCCGGATGGGGCGTGATTACGGCGTTTTTTCCCAGCTTCATTTCATGCTTTGCCAGCAGGTTCAGGGCGTCCGCGTCCCAGACGGAGGGCTTTCCCGGGTTCCATAGCTTCAGGATAGACGCCCAGATTTTTTCGCTCTGTCCCAGCCCGCAGCCCACGGCGAACACATCGTAAGCGGGCGGTTTTTTGATTGCTTCGTCGATTTCCATACACATGGCGTTTGGAACCAGGGTTTGCAGGATGGGGATGATTTCTTTCCCGCAGGCAATAGTGGTCAGCCCCGCCCCGGCGGTAACGGCGGCCTTGGCGCACATGGCGGCGGCCCCCGCCATGCCCATTTTGCCCGCGTAAATCAGCACACGGCCATGATCCCCCTTGTGGGCCTGGAGCCTGTTTCGGCGCAAATGGGCCTTCAGCGCCAGCGGCGTATTCACAAGGCAGCCGGACTCCTCCAGCGTTCCTGTCACATAGGTCATTTCCCACAAGCCAATATCCGCGATCACCAGCCTGCCCACGGACTCCCGCCGGGCGGTCAGATACAGGCCAGTTTTCGGGGCGTGAAAGGTGACGGTGGTATGGGCGTGAATCCAGGCCCCGGGCGTTTCGCCCGTTTCTCCGTCGATCCCGCTGGGAATATCCACGGCAATGACGGGCGCATGGGCGTCATAGGCGTCGTTATTTGCCGCAATGATAAGACGGGCCGTCATTTCGTCCGGCGCGCCCCGCAGCCCGGTGCCCAGCAGGGCGTCCACATAGCCGTCAAAAGGATGCAGAAAGCCGTCTTCCTGAAAGGGCAGGTCCTTTTCCTCAAATTCCGGGAGGATGAACAGGTCCATGCCCATTTCATAGGCGTATTTCCAGTTGGTTTTTGCGTCCGGGGTTTTGGGTCCGCCGGTCATATACACCGTTGGAATCCCCTGCCGCATCATGAACAGCCGGGCGGCGGCCAGCCCATCCCCGCCATTGTTGCCCGTGCCGCACAGAAACAGCACCCGCTTCTCCCGGCAGGAGCCCCCCAGGGCTTTTTCCAATTCATCCACCACCGCCTGGGCCGCGTGCTCCATCAAAAGAATGCTGGGCACGCCCAGATCGAAAGCCTTTTGTTCCGTGCGGCGCATTTCCGCCGGGGTCAGCACGTCGTGATATGTCCGGTAGCAATCGTCATACTGCATTGATTCATCCGCCTTTTTATGTTGGCATGGGCGCAGGATCTGCTTTATCCCTTCCGCTCCGCCACGCAGACCGCCGCCGCCATGCCCGCTTCATGGGTGATGGATAAGAAGAAGGAGGAAACATTTCGCTGTTCCGCGATTTGGGCATAGGTTTCCCTGAGTTCATAATAGGGCATGCCCGCCCCATCATGCAGGACGCAAATGTCCTTGAGCTCCCCGGACACGATGCCCGTGCCCAGGGCCTTGGTCAGGGCTTCCTTGGCGGCGAAGATGCCCGCCAGGGACTGAGCCGCTGTTTTGCCCTTGCTTTGAATATAGCTTTGTTCCTCCAAGCTGAAAAAACGGGCGAGGAACCGCCCGTCTGACAGCAATTTTTCCATGCGCGAAATTTCGCACAGGTCGATACCCACCCCCGCGATCATGGCCGGGTAAACAGGAGGGCGTTGGCGATGGCCCGGGCGGTGACCTCCGCGGCGGCAGCGCAGAGCTTGACGAAATTGACTTCGGAATCCGTGCGGCCCGTGGCCAGAGAAAACATCGTGTCGCCGTCCATCTGGGTGTGCACCGGGCGGATGGCCCGGGCCAGGCCGTCGTGGGAAACGTCCGCCAGGCGGTTCGCCTGCTCTTTGGTCAGCTTGCAGTCCACGGCCACCACGCCGATGGTGGTGTTGGTGCCGGGGGCGGGAATGCGAATCTGCTGGGGGGCCGGGGCATGGCCGTACAGCAGCCCTTCCGCCAGAACAGGCGTGCCGTCCGGCATATGGGCGCAGCCCAGCACCTCCCCGGTTTCGGGGTGATACACGTCGCCCACGGCGTTCACCGCCACCACGGCCCCTACCGTTACGCCCTCGGGCAGGGTAATGGAAGCGGAGCCGATGCCGCTTTCCTGGGGCACCGCGCCGGGCACCAGCTTGCCCACCGTGGCCCCAAAGCCCGCGCCGAATTTGCCCTGGCCCATGCCCTTTGCCGCGTTCATGCAGGCGGAGCGGCCCATGGCCGCGTCGGGGCGGATGGAAGGATCGCCTACATTCAAATCAAACAGCACGGCGGCGGGCACGATGGGCACATGCACATTGCCCATATCCATGCCGCAGCCCATCTGCTCCAGATACCGCATCACACCTCCCGCCGCGTCCAGGCCAAAGGCGCTGCCGCCGGAAAGCACCACGGCGTTCACCCGCTCCACCAAATTGCCGGGGCGAAGCAAATCCGTTTCCCGGGTGCCGGGAGCCGCGCCGCGAACGGAAACGCCGCCAACGGCCCCTTCCTTTCTGCACAGCACCACGGTCACGCCCGTTTTGCCCCGTTCGCTGTGGGCCTGGCCCACGCGAATCCCATGCACGTTCGTAATATCGCCGGGATAAGGATTCATCAAATCACCTCATTTGGAATAGCTTTCCGCGTTCTTATCAAAAATCAAACTTAAGCCAAGGGGAAAAATAACGCTGATCAAGGGGAAAAACGAATCCGCCGGAAGGCGGGCACAGCACGCTGCATACACGATTCCTCACAGAAAACAGCAGCCTTCTTCAAAATCTTCTTTCTTTTCCCGGATCAATTGCTCCAGCCGGTTCAGCCTGGTTTTCAGTTCATTGGCTCTTTCAGGCGGCGGGTCGTCGCTGTCCCAATGAATCAAATCGTCCAGATTCTGGGAAATGTCCCGATGCAGCATCCGGCAGAAATCCAGCGTGCTCACATGCAGGTGATGCACGCCATGGCAGGCGGGAGCGCGGCCATCGTCCTCAAAGATCACATAACAGTTCCAGAAGCTGACGGTGCACACCACGCGCCCCGGTTCGCAATAGCCATGAACAGAAAACACGTCCTCCGTTTCCAGGCCGTGAATTGCCTGGGAAAGCCAGTCCATGGCCACGTCGGTCACATAGCTTACATCATAGCCGGTTTCCCCGCTGCCCATCTGAAACAGCGCCCATCCATTTTCCGGCTTTCCCAGCATCGCGCTTTTCTCCTTGATCGAAATCAATCGGTTTCCAGGATCTTTTGAACCGCCTCCGCACGCTCCAAAGAACCGTAAATCAAAATCAATCCCTGGCCGCCGTCAAAAAATTCGTACAGCTGCCCGTCAAAGCCCTCTGCAGATAAAACTTCATTGATCCACCCGATCGCGTCCTCATTGAACCAGTCGCCGTAAAAATCCAGCTCTTTCCGGTATTCATGGTCATTCAAGATAAAGGAAACCGTCGTGGTGCCCTCGGATGGCGGCCGGCCTGTTTCCTGAAGGGAGGCCACATATTTTTCCCAGTATTCCTGCGCGTTGGCAGAATCAATGACAGGCCGTTCATTTTCCTGAATGGTTTCTTTCGCGTCCGTATAGCGGAAGCCCGGAATGATGGCCCCAATCCCTTCCAGGAAATCTCTGTACATCCATGTAATATCAAAGATTTCCGCGTCGAAAGCATACACCTGGTCGGAGGTGCTTGTACGGGCAAAGGTCTTTTCATCAAACGTCCCTGTACCAATTCCCATCAGCAGCAGCCTGGCGAACGAGCCCGCGCTCACCGGCCACCGGCTCTCCTTCGCCCAAGCCTTCGCCTTTTCCACCTCAGAATCCGGTATTTCAAAGCCCAGGCTCCGCAGCGCGGTCACCGCTTCGTCATAGGTCATCGCGCTTTTCTCCTTCGGGGTCAGCAGGCTTTCCAGCTGGCGCAGACCATCAAAGAAGACCTGGGCCCAATCCGTTTCCTCTGCCGGAACAGAAGGGAAGCTGAGCATCAGCACCGCCGCCAGCAGCAGCGCCATCCATTTTCTCATTTTGCTTTTTCTCCCAGCCAGGCAATCAAATCGGCGGTCACTTCATCCCGGTTGATTTCATTGAACAGTTCGTGCCGGGTGTCCTTGTACAGCTTCACGGTCACATCCTCCATCCCTATGTGCCTGAATTGGTCGGCCACCTGACGAACGCCCTTTCCCATCTGGCCTACCGGGTCATGGTCCCCGGACATGAAATAGACCGGCAAATCCTTAGGCATCCCGGCAACGTGCTTTTCATCGGTGAGGGCTTCCAGGCCGCCGAAGAAATCGGCGAAGGCGGAAGCGGTAAAGCAGAAGCCGCACAGGGGATCGGCCACATACTTGTCCACTTCCTTCTCGTCCCGGCTCAGCCATTCAAAGCCGGTGCGGCCCGGGGCAAAGGGTTTATTATTGCCCGCGAAGGCGATTTTGTTGACGAACTCGGCAGGCTTTTTCCGGGGAAACCACTTTGCCATCAGCCGCCCCGCCCGGCACAGGGGACGACCGTAAAACCCGGTGCCGGACAGAATCAGCCCATCCACTTCCTTCCCGTGCTGAATGGCGTACTCCCGGGCCAAGAAGCCACCCATGGAATGGACCAGCAGGAAAAAGGGAATGCCGGGATACTGCATTTTGATATCCTGGGCGTCCGCCCAGGCGTCGTTCAGCAGCGTTTGCCAGCCGTCTTGATCTGCAAAGTACCCCAGCAGCTCGGCCTCTGGCCCGTGGCCCCGATGGTTGCGGCCAATGACCAGATATCCCGCTTCGTTCAGCGCTTTCGCGGTCCGGTCATACCGGTCGATATGCTCCGCCATGCCATGAAGAATCTACACGATGGCCCTGGGTTCAGCCATCGGCTTCCATACCTTGCAGCGTTCCATCATCGAATCTCCCCCTCTTGCGCAAAGGCATTGGAAGCGGCCCAGGCCTGGAATCCAAGCCCATATCCTTCCAATGTACCTTCACGCTGCGATCTCTGATGCTTATTCACTTTTTCCCTATTGACTATTGCCTTTTCCCTATTGCCTGTATCTCCTCTTACACCTGATACAGCCCAACCTTCTTATACACCTTCCGCAGGGTCTTCTGGGCCAGGTAAGCCGCCCGTTCAGCGTTGCGCCCCAGCATGGCGTTCATGCCGTCCTTGTCGGCGATGATGGCGTTATAGCGCTCCTGGATGGGGGTCAGTTCGGCGATGACCGCCTCGGTGACCGCTTCCTTCAAGGCCCCGTAGCCCAGACCGGACAGGGAAGATACCGTGTCCTCCATGCTTTCCTTTTTGAGCACGGACAGGATGGTGAGCAGGTTGCTGACGCCGGGCTTGTTTTCCGGGTCATAGCGGATTTCCCCGTCGCTGTCGGTAACGGCCCGCTTGAGCTTCCGGCGGATATCCTCGGGCTTGTCCAGAACGGCGATGAAGGTATCCTCGGGGTCGGACTTGCTCATTTTCTTGGTGGGCTCCGCCAGGCTCATGATCTTGGCGGTCGCCTTGGGAATGTAGGGCTCGGGGATGGTGAACACGTCACCGTAGATGCTGTTGAACCGCTGGGCGATGTCCCGGCAGATTTCCACGTGCTGCTTCTGGTCGCCCCCCACGGGCACCAGGTTGGTCTGATACAAAAGGATATCGGAGGCCATCAGCACGGGATAATCGAACAGGCCCGCGTTGATGTTGTCAGCGTGCTTGGCGGACTTGTCCTTGAACTGGGTCATGCGGGAAAGCTCGCCCATATAGGTGTAGCAGTTGAGAATCCAGGCCAGCTCCGCATGGGCGGGCACGTGGCTTTGACAATAGATGATGTTCTTGTCCGGGTCCAGGCCGCAGGCCACGTAAATAGCGGCCAGGGACACGGTGCGCTTGCGGAGCTCCGCGGGGTTCTGGCGCACGGTCAGAGTGTGCAAATCCGCCATGCAGTAGAGGCAGTCCGCGTCGTCAAAGAGGGAAAAATTCCGCAGGGCACCGATATAATTGCCCAGGGTAATATTGCCAGAGGGCTGGATGCCCGAAAAAACAACCTTTTTCTTTTCCTGATTTTCCATGATATCATTCCCCTTCTGATCGCATTTTTTCCAATAAATTATAGCATGGTTTTTCGGGGCTGTAAAGCGTGAAAAATATTTGATTCTTTAAGCCGCGTTTAAGGTTTCTATGGATAATGGGGACCGTGGAGGGGATCAGGCGATTCCTTTCCAGGCAAAAGAGCTCGTTGCCCGGAGGGCCGCTGTCCCCCGCAGAGCAAACTTAAAGGAGGAAAGCACATCATGAAAAAAATATTATCGCTGCTTCTGGCCGGGGCGCTGGCCCTGTCGGTGCTTCAGCTCCCGGCGCTGGCGGAAGATCCTTCTGCCGCCGCCATGGCGGCCAATAACGGACGCCTGGTGATCAGCGAAGAAGGCTCCTATACCTTAACCGGCAGCGTGCGCGGCACCGTTTATGTGGACCCCGGCGTGGGCCAAGTGGAATTGATCCTGGATAGCATCAGCGTGAACGGCGGCGAAGAGCCCGCCATCCAGGCGGTCAGCGGCGCATCCCTGAAAATCGTCACTGCGAATGATTCCCAAAACACCGTAACCGGCGGCGGCTGCGCCATCAGCGCCAATGTGCCTGTGACCTTTGAAGGTGCGGGACAGCTCACCGTTTCTTCCGCCGGCACGCCCATCCATGCTTCCAAAGGCTACGCCCTGGGCGGCGGTGAACTGATTTTTCTGGGCGGCCAGGCCATAGCGGCTCCCCAGGCCAGCAACCAAAACAGCTTATCCCTGTCTATGGATGTCAGCGTGCCCGCGGGCGCTTATCTGTCGCTCAAGGCAGACATGGGCAACCCGGTCATTTCCTTCACTGCCGCCCAATCCTTTACCCATCTGCTGGTGAGCAAGCCCTCTCTTTTCCGGGCGGCCTATCGCCTCACCGCCGATGGCCAGCCCGTAAGCGTCAACGGAAACGAACGCTTCGTGCTCAGTGCTGGAGCCAACCGTTTCAGCGCTTCCTTATCTTCCGGGCAGAACGCCGACCCCTGGGAAACCCAGTATACCGAGGCAACCGCTTTTGCTCCTGTTGAAGCCACTGTTCCCATCCTCCCTGCCAGTCAGGAACAAGCGCAGATTGCGGAGGATACACAAACACCTGAAATAGAAACCGATTTGCCCGGCTTGCCTCAAGAAGACGTTCAGCCGGAATTCCCCGCTCCTCCTTCCTTTGACGACGGACAAAGACCTGAAAGGCCCCAGAATGGCGAAAATGCCGATCCCCTTTCCCCGCCACAAATGAACGGCGATCAAGCGCCGGAAATCCCCCAGGGCGGCGAAGGCCAGCTTCCTGCCTTCCCCGGCCATCAGAATTTTCCCTTTGCCCCGGGCGGAAACAGCGGCGAGTATGACACCGCTGATACTCCTTCTGAAATCGTAAAGAGCGCTGCGGAAAACACCGCCGCCAGCCTGGAAGCGGACATGGAAAACGCCATCACTTACGTGATGACGGATGAAGATAATCAGGTCAAGATCTCCGAATCCGGCACCTACGTGGTCACCGGCTCCAGCAGCGACGGCAATATCACCGTGAAGAAGGCCACCACCGGCGTGGTGCTGGTGCTGGAAAACCTGGATCTGACCAGCACCACAGGCGCCACGGTGTCCATCAACAAGGAGGCGGAGGTGCAGGTGATCATTTCCGGCAGCGTGACCTTAACCGACGGGGAGAATCCCGAGGACGAAAACTCATCTGACGCAGAGGTGGCGGACGCCTTTGACGGCGCGGCCCTCAAGATCAAGGCCGATTCTCAGGTGTACGTCACCGGTGACGGCACCCTGACCATCAACGGCAGCGCCAAGAACGGCATCAAGGCGGGCGACAACACCAGCCCGGTGATTGACGGCGGTGTGACCATCAACATCACCGCCGCCAACGACGGCATCAACGGCAATTATGACGTGACGCTGCTGGGCGGCAATTTCACCATCAACGCAGGGGACGACGCCATTCACGCTGACCATATTTTGACCGTTGGGCGGGAGGACGGAACCGGCCCCAGCATCCATGTGACCGGCAGTGAAGAGGGATTGGAGGGCACGGTGGTGAACATCTTCGGCGGCGACATCACCGTGAAAGCCAGCGATGACGGCATCAACGCCGCCAACAGCGACGGGCTGTACGCAGATGAAATGGGCTATGCCGTGAACATGACGGGCGGCAAGGTAACGATCAGCGCCGGCTCAGACGGCATCGACTCCAACGGCGACGTGAACCTGATCGGCGGTGAGGCCGCCATCACCAGCGCCAACATGGGCGGCGAAGCGGGCATCGACTATGACGGCCAGCTGTACATTTCCGATGATTTCATCCTGAATAATAACAGCGGCGTGGCAGGCCCAGACGGTATGCCCGGCCAGATGAACGGTCCATTCGGCCCTGGCGGGGAAACCGGTATGGAGCAGCAGGGCAGCTTCTTTGGCCCCGGCGGAAATCAGGGCCCCATGCCCGGTCAGATGGAAAACGGGCAAAACCAGCAAAGCGGTCCCTTCGGCCCCGGCGGGAACAGAAGCCCGATCCCCGGCGGGCAGCCCATGAATCCTCCCCAGGAAAATGCCGAAGAAGAAACAGTGCAATAAAATATGAGCCAATTCAAAAGGAGCCGGACGAAAACGCCCGGCTCCTTCTTTGTGGATTGTTACGCCCAGATCACGCGCATGAACTTAGGATACACGTCGTCAATAATATTCACGGTGCGCATCATCAGCTCAAAGCAGACCCGGCCGCTGTTTTCGCTGTCGATCACAGCGTCCGCCTGGACGTTCATCCAGTTGTCCTTGTCCAGGAAAAACTTGACCCACCGGAAATCCAGGTTGGCTTCGTTCATGGCGTCCATGACCTCCAGCCTTTTATCGATGGGAGCGACGAACAGCTTGAATACCCGGATCGAAACCGAGCGTCCATCCTGATCGAAAAAGAAATGGATCTCCACCTGGGCCTTTTCGCCTGTTACGCCCAGCAGCAGATGGGATTTGCCATCCTCCGTTTCATCCGCCACGCGGATCTTCCAATCCCGGCTGTTCAGTTCTTCCATGAATTTTTCAGCGGTTTCCAGCATGTTCTCTCCTCCTTTGCTGAATTGTTTCTTCGTTTTTTCCGGGGTACATGAGTAGGATAACACAGGGCTTGCCTGACCAGGTCGCCTTTCAGGCGACAAATATCATTTTCCGGGGAACACTTTTTCAAAGGCATGCACAAGACTCCTCTGGTGTGGATCCAGGAATTGCTCCGCCTGGGCCCGGATATCTTCCGGCACGCCCCAATAGGCTTCCGCTACGCCTCCGGTAACGGCGGCCACCGTATCGCTGTCGCCGCCGATGGAAATGGCATTCCGGATCGCGTCCTCAAAGGATTCTCCTTCCAGGAACGCCACCAAGGCCTGGGGCACGGTGCCCTGGGCGCTGACGTCATAGCGGTATACCGGCCGAATCTCGTCCAGGGTAAAAGACAGGTCGTAATAATGTCCGGTGATATAGTCCCGGATCTCCTGCTTGCTTTTTCCCGTGCGGGCCAAAAACACCGCGGCGGCGGTTGCCTCAGCCCCTTTCATTCCCTCGGGATGGTTATGGGTCACTTCCGTCACCGTCCGGGCCATTTTCAGCGCTTCCTCCAGGGAAGCGGCCGCGAAGCCGCAGGGGCTGACCCGCATGGCGCCGCCGTTGCCATAGCTGTTGTAAGGCTTGGGGGTCTTGGTATAGCGGGCTTTGCGCAGCCATTTCATGAAGCTGCCGCCGTAGCCCGCGTTGGGATAGCGGTTGCCCAGGCGTACCATACATTGGACAGCCTGGCTGCCCAGCATGTCGGGATACTCCCGGGTTTCCAGGATCGCCTGGCCGATGGCCAGGGGCATCACACTGTCGTCTGTCGCCTCGCAGTAAGGCTGAAATAAAGGAAAATCCTTGGTCTTGATGTTCTTGTACTCGTAAATCGAGCCGACGATATCGCCCACAATCGCGCCGATCATGGCGTTCACTCCTTCCGGAATCCTCCTGTGTACCTGATTCCCAATGATATAGTAACACAAACGACTAAAAATTGATATAGCCTGTTAGTTTAAAAAGGAAAAAAGAATGCGTTGACTGATTCCAATATTGCTTTCTCGGAAGGAGTATGGGGGAACCCAGCTCTTTGGCATCCAAAGAACGGGTTCCCCCACAATCTTTTTATATTGAGCTGTTTTGATTATCACGCGTTACCGCTGCTTTTCCGCGGCGCTCATGGCCCGCATGGCGTTGAGGATGGCGATAAAGCACACGCCCACATCCGCGAACACGGCGGCCCAAAGGGGGGCCAGATGCATAACGCCCAGCACCATCACCGCCAGCTTCACCGCCAAAGAAAACACCACGTTCTGCCGCACGATTGCCCGGGTTTTTCTGGCGATATGCACGGCGGTAGAGAGCTTGCGGGGGTCGTCGTCCATGAGCACCACGTCCGCCGCTTCAATGGCGGCGTCGGAGCCCAGCGCGCCCATGGCCACGCCGATGTCCGCCCGGGCCAGCACAGGCGCGTCGTTGATGCCGTCGCCCACGAAGATCAGCGCGCCGTCTTTTCCGCGCTCCTTGAGAAGCCGCTCCACCTGGTTCACTTTTTCATCGGGCAGCATCCCGGCGTGAATTTCATCCACGCCCACTTCTCTGCCCACAGCCTCGGCCACGGAACGGGTGTCGCCGGTGAGCATCACGGTCTTTTTGATTCCCAAGGCTTTCAAATCCTGGATCGCTTGGGCGGAACCCAGCTTGATGGCGTCGGCGATAACGATATAACCCAGATATTTTCCGTCCGCGGCCACGTGGATGACGGTGCCTTCCTGCTTCACGTGGGGGCAGGAAAGCCCTTCCCGCACCATCAATTGTTCGTTGCCCACAGAAACCGCCCGGCCGTTGACCTGGGCGCGGATGCCATGGCCGGAAATCTCCTCCACGTTTTCCACCGTCCAGGCGCTGATATCCTTCTGGCAGCCCTCCCGCAGGGACAGGGCGATGGGATGAGTGCTGAACCGTTCAGCGGCAGCGGCCAGGGCCACCAATTCTTCTTTGGTTCCCTGAACCGCTTCTGTGTGCACGATGGAAAATTCGCCCTTGGTGAGGGTGCCCGTTTTATCCATGACCACGGTATCGGCTTTGGCCAGCGTTTCCAGGTAGCCCGCGCCCTTCACCAGAATGCCCCGGCGGGACGCGCCTCCAATGCCGCTGAAAAAGGTGAGAGGCACCGAAATGACCAGCGCACAGGGACAGGAAATGACCAGGAAGGTCAGGGCTGATTTGATCCATTCACCCCAATCGCCCCCAAAGAACAGCGGCGGAACCAGCGCCGCCAGCAAGGCCAGCCCCACCACGATGGGCGTATAGTACCGAGCGAAGCGGGTAATGAACCGGTCGGCATGGGATTTGTTTTCTCCGGCGTGCTCCACCAATTCCAGAATGCGGGCCACGGTGGAATCCTCATAAGCGTGGGTGACGCGGATGCGCAGCAGGCCGTTCAGGTTGACGCAGCCGCTTAAAGCGGTGTCCCCGGGCTTTACCTGCCGGGGCGCGCTTTCGCCGGTGAGGGCCAGGGTATTCAAGGAAGAAGCGCCCTCAATCACCGTGCCGTCCAGGGGCACCTTTTCCCCGGGCCGCACCACGATCACCTCGCCCACCCGCACGAAGGAGGGAGAAAGGGTTTCCACCCGTCCGTCCCGCTCCACCTGGGCGGAATCGGGGCGGATGTCCATCAGCTCCGCAATGGAATCCCGGCTTTGGTCCACCGCGTAATCCTGAAACAGTTCGCCGATTTCATACAGCAGCATCACCGCTACGCCCTCAGCGTAATCCCCCAGGCAGAAAGCGCCTAGGCTGGCCACGGTCATCAGAAACATTTCGTCCAGCGGCTCCAGCCGCATAAGGCTCTTTACCGCCTCTGTCACCACCGGATAGCCTACCACCAGATAAGAAACCGCCATGATCCCGATTTTCAGCCAGTCCGCCATAGGAAGAAGCAGCCCCAACAGCAGCAGCGCCGCGCTGATGCCGATCCGGATCAGGGTGCTTTTTCGTTCCCCCGCTTCCCCGCCGTGCTCGTGCCCATGGTCATGGCTGTGGCCATGATCGTGATGGTGCTCTTGGCCGTGCTCATGTTCGTGCTCGTGATGGTGCTCATGTTCATGATGATGTTCATGTTCATGTTCTTCCCCGTTATGGCAATGCTTGCAGCTCATATTCTCCGCCTCCGCTTCTTTTTTCATCTCTTTGGTTCAGAGAATTCTTTATCTCCGGATTGGTTTCTTTACTCGCACAGGTGCTCCATGCCGGTGCCGATAATGGTGCGCACATGGTCGTCAGCCAGGGAATAAAGCATGGTCTTTCCTTCCCGCCGGAATTTCACCAGCTTGTTAGCCTTCAAAACCCTGAGCTGGTGGGAAATGGCGGAAGGACTGATGCTGAGCAATTCGGCAATATCTCCCACGCACATTTCCGCCTCAAACAGCACATACAGAATTTTGATCCGGGTGCTGTCGCCAAATACCTTGTACAGCTCCGCCAGATCATAAAGCAATTCCTCATCCGGCATCTGAGCGTTCACAGAAGAGATCAGCGCGGTATGCGCTTCCTCCTCAGGCTCCTTTTCCGGCAACTCCTTTTCCATGCTCATGTTGTTCATCCTTTCATCTGAACATCTGTTCAGATGTTATGATACACAAAACACCCTTGATTGTCAAGGGTGTTTTGCAAATTTTGCTTATTCGGTATATATCAGATAAATCTTCCGGTATTCTTCTTTATTTCGCGGGCACAAAATCCAGGTCACTCAGGAAATCCACGCACATCTGAATCTGGTTTTCGGACAGGGTTTGGGTTTTGCCCTCGGGGTTGGGGGTCATGACAAACTCGATTTCATAGCCCTTGTACACGGAGAAAATGTCCACAAAATCCGTATCGCTGCCCACTTCCTTGGCGATGAGCAGCTTGGTGCCATAGGCGGTATTCCGGTACGAAATTTCTACCTCGTTGGATTCCGCATAGGACTCCTCGATCCGCTGGAGATCTTCTTCCGTCAGATCGTTCATCCGCTCCACATTGGCATACATTTCATTATAGGCAACCGTCAGATACAGCATGGGCTTTTCCTTATCGCCGGACAGGATAGACGCCACGATCTTGGTGCCGCGCATGTTCACCACCTGCAATTGATATCCCTCGGGCAGCTTGCATTCCAGGGTAAACTCCCCGTTAATATTCAGTTTGCCCAGGTTTTCCTTGGACTGAACGGCAGGCTCGGAGACGGCGCCCAGCACATTCACAAAATTCTTGCTGATGTAGCCGGTTTTGCCAGTTTCCATGTCAATGGCCTGATACCATTTATCCGTTTCGCCAACGGCTTTCAGCTCCCGTCCGTCCGGCAGGGAATCCACCCGGTTCGTGGACGCGCTGGGGCCCACCCGCAAATTCCCCCAGCCGGAAGCCCGGGAAGCGCGCACGGTGAGCAGCAGGGGCTTTTCCAGCATTTTGGCGCTGGCCAGCTGGCGGTTCAGCTCCTCCAGGGTCTTGTTCTGCTCCTCCTGATTTTTTTTCTGTTCCGCCTGGGCCGCCCTTTGCTCCGCCCGCTTCTGGATATCGGTAGGGCGGGAGCTGACCAGATACCGGGTCATCACGTAGGCATAGCCTTTTTCGGCTTTGTAGTAAGTGATGCAGGACCAATCGGGATACATGATCACCGGGCCTTCCACGGTCACCTGAGCGCCATACTCCAATTGGCCGATCACATTGTTGCCCAGCATGGGCTCCTGGCGCACGTTCAGAACACCGCCGTTTTCCGTATACACATACATGGTCTTGGGGTAATCGTCCATATTGATGCCCATGAGTTCCTCAATAGACATGTAGCCAGGTTCGTCTGCATGCTCATCCTCCGGGGCGGACCGGGCCAGCCCGGCGGGCATCAGGGACAAAAGCAGCACAGAGGCCAGCAGCAGCGCGATGATTTGCTTTTTCATGGTTTGATTTCCTCCTTTTTTCATGAACGGTTTTCAGACCGTTGCTTTTTTCTTTCTATCGTTCAGAGGGGCTTTTATTCCACCCGGATGATAAATTTCACTTCATAATCCTGCTTTGCGCTGAATTGATGCTCCCTGGCGATGGCCGGGCCGCAGGCGCCGGTGCCGATGCCCTGCTGGAAGGCCTGGATGGTGACGTAAGTGCCGGTACGCTTTTCATCCTCCCGGTGACGCATGGAAAGCAAAGCCCGGTCGGTGTACGGCTTGATTCCCAGTTCAAAGGGCTTGTCCACCGCTAAGAAGGTAACTTTCGTCTTTCCGTCAGAAACGCTGGCCCGGGTGCTGTCGCAGCGGTTGCCGCTTTCCTGGGGACGGAGGTTGGGCTCGGTCATGTCCTGGACGCGGCAGGAAACCGTGCTGATGGGGAACTGATCCTTCATGTCGATGTAGCTCTCCCCCGCGCGGCCGGTATATTCCACCTGGTCAAAGGAGGCATCCAGGCAGAAGGTTTTTCCGAATCGGGGCAGGATGCCGCCGCCCTTGTTCAGGTGGATTTTGCTTGTGACCAGGATGCCCTGTTCGCAGCCCTCGTAGGTATCGGTGACGGTGAAAGACGCCTTTTTATTTGTCACCTGGGAAATGACCCTGTACCCAAACGGGATTTGCTCGCAGGACATCACCTGTTCCCGCTGGGCGGCGAAAGGCTTCATGGTATCGGAGAAGAAGGGGTCGGTGTCGTTGTCCGTTCCGGCACGGTACAGGATGGTGCTTTCCTCAGCGGAGGTAAGCGTTTTTTTGCCGTTCAAACCGATGCGCAGCTTTTCATCCTTGATTTCACAGCCTTCCGGCAGGGGCCGGTCGGCGGACACATCCGGCACTTTCAAAGAAAGGATCAATTGTTCCTCGGCGATCGGTTCAGCGCAGCCTGCTTTCCGGGTGGTGACCACGGCGGTCTGCACCCCGTCGATTTCTTTCCCCACGGGCAGCTTCACCGTCGCTTTGGTCATGGGAGCCACGTCGGGAGAAATGGTGTTGACAGTTCCATCGTTCCAGGCGAAGGTCAGTTCATACTGGTTGGCGTTGGTAAAGGCGGTGGTGTTGAAGATTTCAAATTGCCCGCCGCCCTGATAAGTCACCCGGATGGGCCGGTAAATGAACCGCATGATCTTCGCCCCGGTGGAGGGAGAGCGGTCGGGGTAAAACAAGCCGTCCACGCAGAAGTTGCCGTCGTGCTCCCATTCGCCGTGGTCGCCGCCGTAGGTGTAGGAGCCGTCGGGGTGCAGCACGGCGTGGTCCACCATCTCCCACACGCAGCCGCCCATCAGGTTGTCGTAATTGTAAATCTCCTGCCAATAGGCTTCTGTATTGCCAGGGCCGACGCCCATGGCATGGGCGTATTCGCAGAGGAAATAGGGCTGGTCGTTGAGCCGCTTTTGCTTGCGCCGATGCTCGCCCACCTCATGCACCTTCTGGACGGAAGGGTACATTTCGCTGCCCACATCGTAGGCAACGCGCTTGCAGTGGACGGCGCTTTCGTAGTGCACAGGCAATTTGGAATGAGCTTTCAGGTAATCGTACATGGCGTCGGTGTTGTTGTAGCCCCCCGCCTCGTTGCCCAGGCTCCACATGAAGATGCTGGTATTGGCATGCAGCTTGTCCCGCTGGTACAGGCGGGCGATGCGGTCCAGGTACCGGGGCTGCCATTTGGGGTCGTGGCTGATGGTGTTGTAGGTGCCGGTGACCTGCATGGCGAAGGTGCCGTGGGTTTCCAAGTCGTTTTCATCCACGATGTAAATGCCGTGCAGGTCGGCCAGCTCCAGCAGCAGCGGGTCCGGGGGATAATGGGAAGTGCGGATGGTGTCCATATTGAAGCGCTTGCAGGTCAGGATGTCGTTTTCAATTTCGTCCGGGGTCAGGGTATAGCCGTTCCGGCAGCTGGTATCGTGGTGGTTGACGCCCTTGAACTTGATCTTTTTCCCGTTGACGCGCAGCACATCCCCCTGGATTTCCACGGTTTTAAAGCCGATGGATTCCTTCACACACCCGGTAGGCGTTTCAAAATACACATTGTACAGGGTGGGCGCTTCCGCGTTCCATTCGGTCACACGCAGGTTTTCAAACACCGCTTCAGCCTTGCGGTTCCGGGTTGGAACGGTTTTCTTTTCCAGGATGCCGTGGCCTTCCAGCGTGAAGGTCACTTCCGTGTCGGCACAGGCTTCCGCGGTCAGGGTGAGCCTGTAGGCGTCTCCCGTTTTTTCGGTGACGGCGTTCACATCCCAAAGATCCGTGGGCTCGTCGATTCGCAGCAGCACGTCCCGGAAAATGCCGTTGTTGCGGAACATGTCCTGATCTTCCAGATAGGTTCCATTGCACCAGCGATGCACCACAACCACGAGCTCGTTTTTCCCCTGAGTCAGGATGCCCGATAGATCGAATTCGGCAGTGTTGTGGCTGCCCTCGGAATAGCCCACGAACTGGCCGTTTACGTACAAATCCAGGCAGCTGGCCACGCCCAGAAAGGAAATAGTGTATCGCTTGCCCGCGTCCTGAATATCCAGGAAGCGGCGGTAAACGCCCACAAAATTGTATTGGTCGTCCGGCTTTTTCCACCGGGGCATCACCTTCTGGTCCACCCCCAGCCAGCTGAACACCGTGCCCACCTTTTCCGTGGTGGGGATAACGGGGGGCTTAAAGGGGAACTGATAGCGGATGTTCACATAGAAGGGCTTATCGTAGCCCCGGAACTGCCAGCAGGAGGGCACGTCGATGGTATCAAATTTGACAGCGCCGGTGTCCAGGGTATCCGGCAGACCGGACGGAACGGGATAAAACTTGAAATCCCAATCGCCGTTCAGGCACTGCACCTTGGAGGAGCGATACCGCTTTTCCTTTAAAGATACTTGATCCGCTTCCTCGCGGCTGGGATACGGAATAAAATAGCTGCGTCCCGGCAGCTTATTCACTTCATAGACGGAAAAATCATGGTAGTTTTCCAGATTGAGCTTATATTGCATCGGCGCGCCCCCATTCTTTACAGTATTTCAGCAGAAGCAAAAGGCTTCTATTTGATCAACGCTTGTTTCTTTCAATAAAATAATAGCCCGAAAACGTGCGTTCGTCAATGACAAATTCACTGATCCAGCAGAAAAAAAGCAAATCATCAAATAAATATCGCCGCCGCAGAGATTATTTCCACGGCAGCGAAAAAAGAACAAACGAGTTAAATGCCCGGCGTGGGCGAAGGCTGAGCGGGCACGGGCGTCCAGCTGTAGGATTCCGGGGTCGGCGCAGAGGTGGGCCGTGGAATGGGCGTAGGCGCCTGGGTGGGCAACGGCGTGGGCGTAGCGTGCAGCCCCTTCACCGCCCAGGCGATGGCATCCACGGTTTGCACATCCTCCCCGTCTTTGGTCTTTAAACCCCTG
>CAMOUF010000094.1 GCA_946626395.1 uncultured Clostridia bacterium | reverse complement strand
TCCATGAGCGCGGCGGAAGCCCTGTCCGTCATGACTCCCGCCGTAGCCATCGGCAACGCCGTGTCCATCGTGCTGGCGGGCGTGCTGGTGAAGGTCATCAAGGGCAAAATGAACGGCAACGGCCAGCTGATGAAGGCGGGCCACATGGACCCCAAGGAGCTGGAAATCAGCCCCGAAATGCAGAAAAAGCGCGATACCATCGATGTGAAGAATCTGGGCATCGGCCTGCTCACCTCCGGCGCGTTCTTCGCCTGGGGCTTCATCCTGCAAGGGCTGTGGAACGCCCTGGGCACCGGCATCACCATCCACGCCTACGCCTGGATGATCATCACCGTAGCTGTCTGCAAGATCACCAATATCGTGCCCGAGCGCGTAGAAATCGCCTGCTTCCAGTGGTTCCAGTTCGTGATGAAGAACCTGACCAACATGCTGCTGGTGGGCATCGGCATCTGCTATCTGGATATCGGCACCGTGATTTCCAGCTTCTCCCTGACCTATCTGCTGCTGTGCGCGGCCACCTGCATCGGCGCGTTCGTGGGCGCTTCCCTCATCGGCCGGCTGGTGGGCTTCTATCCCTTTGAGGCGGGCGTCACCGCGGGTCTGTGCATGTCCAACATGGGCGGCACCGGCGACGTGGCTGTGCTTTCCGCCGCCGACCGGATGGAGCTGATGCCCTTCGCGCAGATTTCCTCCCGTCTGGGCGGCGCCATCATCCTGCTGCTGGCCAGCCTGATGCTGTCGCTGCTGGCCCAGTTCATCGTGGTAGCCCAGCCGGAAGCGCTGGAAGGCGCGGCGGAAACCGGCCGGGTGCTGATGACCATGGTGGGCCTGGGCTAAGGCGTGAAATCAAAAACCATCGCGATTCACTCCTCCGGAAACGGGTTTATTGACGCGAACCAGGAAACAGAAGAAATGACCGTGGGCCTGCCGGAGGAACAAGGCTGCCCCTGTGCCTGATCACCGAAGAAATGATTTCCCTGTTCCGCAGCGTAACGGGCGAAGTGGACAACGCGGAATTCTGGCTGGAAAACGAAGAGGGCAAGTTCACCTTCCATTTAGTGGCCCAAAAGAAGCTGGGCGGCGTGCAGCGCAATCAGCTCATTCAGTCCACCACCAGCAAAACCAACGAGGCCGCCAAGGGCTTCCTGAGGAAGCTGACAGAGGTGTTCATTCAGGCGCTGTCCGTGGGCCGGAACATTGACGTTTATTACAACAGCAGCGAGTATTCCCGGTCTGTGGACCTGACGGACGATGTGATCTCCTCGCCCAAATGGGATCAGTTTGAGCGCTCCGTCCTGCTGTCCCTGGCGGACAACGTGAGCGTCGCCATCCGGGGCGGCACCGTTGACCTGACCGTCACCAAGGCGTTTTGACTTTCTCTTCCCCATCAATCGTAAAGGATCGTAATCATCCATGACGATTCAAGAAAACAGGCAGGACGATATCCTGATCATCGCGCTGAAAGGAGGGCTGGACACCACCACCTCCCCCGAGCTGGACCAGACGCTGGAAAAATATGATCCCTCCGTCAACGAAATCATCTTTGATTTTGAAAACCCGGATTACCTGTCCTCCGCCGGGCTGCGCGTCATGCTCAAGGCCCAGAAGGCGATGGCAGGCCGCCGGGGCATCCTGATCCGCAACGCCTCCAATCTGGTGATGGGCGTGTTCCAGGTCACCGGCTTTACGGATGTGCTTCGCTTTGAGTGAGGCGGCAATTCCATAGACCCAAAGCAACAGGGCTGCCTTGTAAAGAGGCAGCCCTGTTTGCAGGAGCGGAATTTGCCTCCCCGATCAGGGGAGGTGGCGCGAAGCGCCGGAGGGGTTCAACCCCTCAGTCAGCTGCGCTGACAGCTCCCCTCAAAGGGGAGCCTTTTTTGTGCTGGCGCAAAATGCCCTCTAATAACTCCTCACTCCTCTTCCCCCTATTGCCTAATGCCTATTGCCTATTACCTTCCCCCTCCCGTTCCCAGCTCCGCTGAAAAATTCCAAGTGTTCCTTCTTGCCGTCCCCATAAAACATGGTATAATGAAGATAGAAAGAAAGCATTTTTCTGCAAGGATCGGAGGATTGTTTATGACAGGAAGGCGGGTATTTCTGATCGTTCAAGCCGTTCTGTGCGCCCTGATCGCGGGCCTTTTGGCCGCCGCCGCCCTGAGCCTGTATGTGGACGGGGCCCAAAGGCAGGCGGCGGGGGATCTGTTTTCCCCCATGTATACCCGGGAAAAGGTGGGCGAAAAGCTGACGCCCATTCTTCCCCTGTTTTTTTGCAGCCTGGGCATGACCGTGAGCGGGCTGCTCCTGGGGGTTCAGGGCGAAAACCAGGGAAGGCCCCTCCGGGATGAACGGCTGCTTCGGAGCCAGAGCGACCTGAGGGCCCGGGCGGTTCACCAGACGGCGGCCCCCAGAGAGCTGTATCTGCGGCGGGCGGTGCTGGCGGTAGCGGCAGCGCTGATCATCGCGGGAATATTCAATGGCGGCCTGACGGACGTGCTGGCCAAGGGCGCGGCCATTTGCATGGAGTGTGTTGGCCTTGGATAAGATGGAAACCGGAAAAAGAAAAATCAGCAGGCCTGCTTCCCGCAGGCTGGTGCAGCTGTACGCCGCCCTGCTGTACAACGCCCATCTGAAGGGCTTCATCGACGGGCATATTTACTCGGGAGACGTCAAGGCCCTGTGCGTGCCGGGGCTCAACTGCTATTCCTGCCCCGGAGCCGTGGCCAGCTGTCCCCTGGGCGCGCTGCAAAACGCCCTGAACGCCGCGGGGCATACCACCCCCTGGTATGTGCTGGGCATCCTGGCCCTGTTCGGCGTTGTCCTGGGCAGAACCGTGTGCGGCTGGCTTTGCCCCTTTGGCTTGATTCAGGAGCTGCTGCACAAAATACCCACCCCAAAAATCCGCAAAAGCGCCGCCACCCGGAAGCTGTCTTATCTCAAATACGTCATCCTGATCGTGTTCGTGATTGCCCTGCCGCTTTTTTACGGGCTGGCGAAAGGCGTCATTCTGCCGGGCTTTTGCAAGTATATCTGCCCCGCGGGCACCTTGGAGGGGGCGGTGGGCATTCTGCAAAACCCGGCCAACAGCTCCTCCTTTTTCCAGCTGAAAGCC
The DNA here is from genome assembly GCA_946626395.1 of uncultured Clostridia bacterium. GTDB lineage: Bacteria > Bacillota > Clostridia > Christensenellales > Aristaeellaceae > RUG563. The sequence goes on along the minus strand of CAMOUF010000094.1, from coordinate 4,805 downwards.
CTGTTTACCAATAAATGGGTCATCATGGTCCTCCTGGGCCTGGCTTGCGTGTTTTGCTATCGCTCCTTCTGCCGCTTCATTTGCCCCCTGGGGGCGATTTACGGCTTCTTCAACCGCTTCGCCCTGACGGGGGTGAAGGTGAATCCGGAACGCTGCAACGGCTGCGGCCAATGCGTGGTGAAGTGCCCTATGGATGTCACGCACGTGGGCGACCACGAATGCATCTCCTGCGGGAAATGCGTGGGCGTCTGCGCCCAGGGGGCCATTTCCCTCCAAGCTGGAAGGATCACCCTGAAAGGGCCGGAAACCGGCAGGAACGCGGACCCGGCCCCCGTGATCCTCAAGCGCAGAAAAACCGGAAAAATCCTTTGGGCCATTGCCCTGGCGGTTCTCCTTTTCGCGCTGGCCTGGTTCAACCTGGTGGAACCGGCGCTCCAGCGGGGCACCCCCTCTGCGGCGGTGACGGAAACAGAAACGGAGACCGCCCAGGCCTTGGGCCTATCCATCGGCACGGAGGTGGGCTGCCTGGCCCCGGACTTTGCCACGGAGCTGCTCAGCGGGGACACCTTCCGGCTGTCCAGCCACCGGGGACAGGTGGTGATCCTGAACTTCTGGGCCATCACCTGCGGGCCCTGCATCGAAGAACTGCCCTATTATGAACAGCTGAAAACAGCTTACCCGGACGTGGAAATCCTGGCTGTGCACCACAAGGCGGGAGCCGGCAAAGCGAAGGATTTCCTGGCAGACAAGGGCTGGGATCATCTGGACTTTGCCCTGGACAGCAAGGAAAAGGGCATCCTGGCCCTGCTGAACGCGTCCGACGCCATGCCCCAGACCATCATCCTCAACAAGCAGGGCGTGGTGACCTACAACGCCCAGATGCCCCTGACCTATGAGAAGCTGGAAGCGCTGTACCAATCTGCCCTCACCGACCGAACCGGGGCCCCGGCGGCAGCGCCCACAGCCAAGCCCGCCGCGGCGTCCTTTGGCCTTTTGACCATGGAAAGCGTGTCTGTCCAGCGGGACTATGCCGTCACGGTGGTGGATGAAAGCGGCAATCCGGTGCCGGGGGCCATCCTGGCCTTCTGCACCAACATAGCCTGCCGGAACAGCGAGCCCGCCGATGAAAACGGAAGGATCGCCATGAAGCTGAACCCGGACAAATATCACGTGCAGGTGATCGAACTGCCGGAGGGCTTCACAGCGCCGGAGAACCTGGAGCTGTACATCGGCCCGGAGCCCGGAGAAGCCACCCTGACGGTGGAAAGCGCCGGATCGCCCAAATAACAACTCTTCACTGAAAAGAACCGCCGCCCAGATTGCTCTGAGCGGCGGGTTCTTTATGCTGTTTTTTATTCGTCCGCTTCCCGGGATTCTGCGCCGTTGGCCAGGGCGCGGGCGTATTTTTCGCTCATCAGGTCGATGGAGAACAGGTATAGTTCGCCGTTCACATCCGCCGTCACTTCCCGGATATCCTGGTAATCCGGGTCGGTTTTCATCTGGGCGATGACCGCCTGCATGCGCTCCTTGTCCAGGAAGAAGGGCTGGCGGGCGAAATAGTAAACGGGGGTGGGGGTGGGGAAGGCTTTGCAGTTGAACCGCACCATTTCCGCCACGGTGCGGGCGTCGTCCTTTTCCAGGGTGAGCATGGCGATCTTGGCGTAGTTATGGGCCATGAGCTCCTCGGAATAGTAATACACGTCCTTGTGCCCCGTCACGGTGAGAATATCCCGGCAGGTTTCATCCGCCGCCATTTCCGCCAGCAGGGCTTCGATGTCCGGCTCATCCTTGGCGATGAGCTGCTTGGGGGTGATCAGCGCGGATTTGCAGCGCTCCCGGATGAAATCCGCCAGCAGCTGGGCCTTGGTTTTTTCCGGCTCCGGGGGCAGCTCGGGCTCCGGCCCGGAGGGCGGGAAGGGATCCTCTACCTCGGGCAGGGACTGCATATACTCAAAGATATCCTGCTTTTTCTCCGCCCCCGTTCCAGCCATCACGTTTTCCGCCGCCTGCTGCAATTCCCGTTTCTCCAGCTTGGGATTGTCCAATTCCTTGTTCACCGCCGGATCCAGCGCGTCGCTGAATTCCCCGGGGATTTCGCTGGGCTTGAGTTCCACTTCCTTGGAAAAGCCGGGCTTGCGCCGTCCAAATAATGCCATGTCACGCACCTCCTGATGCTGTCATTTTCTTTGGTAAAAGCGTAACGCTTTAAGTCATAAAGCTCCTATGGGTACAGAGTGTAGAGTACAGAATGCAGAGTGCAGATATTTTTGCTTCCTCTATCAGGGGAGCCAGTCCTTATGCAGAATGCAGGACACGAAGTGCAAAGAATATAGCCAGACACAAGGAACGGAGCAATGCTTGGGAAAACCAAAACATCTGAATTCTCCACTCAGCACACTCGCTCCCATAATGCCTATTGCCTAATGCCTTTTGCCTATTGCCTTCACGCTTTCCGTCCCTGCATCCAACGATATTACCGGTTCATTTCATCCACAAAATTTTTATCTCTGGCGGTCACTTCCACCCAGGCGGGCTTAAAGCCGCACGTTAGGGCGTTGCGCACGGATTTCAAGTTGCTCCAGGCGGCGCAGTAAAAGGGCACCTTGCCCCGGGCGAAGGTTTCCAGGGCCAGGCGGCTGGTGATGGCCGCCGCGATCCCCTGCCGCCGATACTGGGGCAGCACGTCCACGCCAATCTGATACATGCTTTCGCAGTCCGCGGAGCAGCCCGCCAGGCCGATGAGTTTCCCATGGTCAAACGCGCCCACGGCCAGGGCATCCAGGTGCCTGCGCTTTTCGCACAGGGCGTTGTTTTTCCAGGGCGTCACATAGTATTCCTGAAACGCCTCCGGCTCCAAAACCTTGAGCTCATAAGCGCAGGGCCGCTCACGGAGGACGCTTATGTCCGGAAGAAAATATTCCGCCATGAAGCACACTTTCAGGTCAAAGGCCGCCAGCCGCTCGTTCAGCGCGATCACGTTGGGGGATTCAAAGCAGTGCTCCACCGGATATTTCCCGATGTACCAGGCAGCGGTGTCCAGCAGCCGGGGGCTGGCTTGGGCCACGATGTTCGTGCCGTAGGACACCAGATCCAGCTCGAAGGGCAATTCCAGATACGCCCGGGCCCGTTCGTTCTTTTCCGACAGAACGACTTTGTTCTCCCCCGACAGAAAATCCTCCGGCTGGCAATGGCAGTCAATGGCGGATTGCCGCAGCGCAATTTGCAGAATATCCTGATTCGTCATAACGCCTCCAAATCGCATGGCTTTCATACGATTCGCATTCTCATCAAAAAATGTATTTCAAAGCCAACAAAGGGTTACGTTGGGGCTATTCGCCCCAGTTCCGCTGGCTCAATCATCGCAAGTCCGCTTCATGCGGACATTGCTCGTTTCGCCTGATCTCACCGCCGATGAGATTTCCGCCACAGGCGGTCATCGGCGGTTCGTCCCGAACCAGGGTCCTGAGGACCCTGGACCCGCATTTGGCGAAATACAGCTATCATATGATAAAATGATAACAATCCGCAATAGCTTTTCTTGGAAAGGGGCCTGGGGGAAACCGTTCTTTGGGCTCCAAAGAACGGTTTCCCCCAGGTTATCGCCCTTCCTTTGATTGAAGAAATCTCCTGCACAGGAGACCCGTGCAGGAGACGGATAGATCAATAGGACAATTCCTTTTTCTGGGGGATCAGATCAGGCCCAGCTCTTCCAGCTTATCCGCGCAATCCTTGAGGTCGAACTTTTCCAGGGTTTCGCGGGTGGGGATACCGGTTTCCTTATTCCAGCCCATGGCCTCATACCACATATCCAGGCTCTTTTCCCAGTCTTCCCGGTCCAGCTTCACGGTGCCTTCCTCGAAGGGCTTGAAGTCGGGTTCCTTATCGAAGACCCAATCGGACACCCGGTCGTGGTCCTTGCGCAGGTTGGTGCTGCCCAGGTTCAGCTTGAAGCTGACGGCGGTCATCACGCGCAGCAATTGGCTGATGCGTTCGGAATCCCGTTCCTGATCCTCCCGGGTATATTCCTCGCCGGTCACGGCGGTCATATACTTGGCGTCCAGGTCCAGGTCGCCGATGTAATTACGCTTCTTGGAGGTGGCAATGGTCATGGGGTACATCCAGTTGCACAGGGTGGCGCTGTCGTGCCACTGCTTGCCGATGAAGGCCCACTTGGCCAGTTTGATCTTGTTTTCGTTGATGGGGGTATATTTCTTCTGGGCGTCGGTACAGCCTTCGCCGAAGAAGTGCTCCAGGACGGGCTTGGTGATTTCGTTGTAGGGCGCGCCGGAGGAGCAGAAGTTGATCAGGTGGTGGATCATGCAGTCACGGTTGTACATCATGGAGTACAGGGTGCCTGCCTGCCAGCAGTTTTCGGGGCCGTGATGGCGGGGATAGCCGTTATGGCCGATGTTGAAGTTCTTGCCGTTCACGAAATCGTAGAAGGACACGCCCGCCACGTTCTTGGCAGGATCGTCCATGCCCCACTTTTCATACAGCCGATAGGTGCCCAGGCCCAGGTCCGCGAACAATCCCTTGCCCAGGGAGATGCGGCGGTAGCATTCCCACACCCAGCGGGGGTCGCCGGATTCCATCAGATCCCAGGGGATTTCGTCCCATTCGCCGGGATAGAGGCGGTCCGCCACGTCCTTGAGGACGCCGGTGGTATAGGCCATGTTGAAGTCTTCGTACAGGTTGCCGTAGTTGCACCAGACGCCGTATTCGTCCGCCGCCCGGGAGCCCGCGCCGCCCAGGATCATCTTGGCGTCCTTCTCGTCCACGAAGTCGTGGGTGGAGGGAACGGAATA
>CAMOUF010000093.1 GCA_946626395.1 uncultured Clostridia bacterium | reverse complement strand
GGCTTCATCGGATCTCCCCAGATGAACTTCTTCGATGTGCGTCTCCAGAAGGAAGATGGCAAGATCGTGGCCGTGTTCGGCGACAACAAGATCGTCGTTCCCCAGGACAAGATCGCGAAGCTGAAGGATGAATCCTACATCGGCAAGGAAGTCACCATGGGCATCCGTCCTGAAAACATCGATGACGATCCCGAATTCGTGGCTGAGCATCAGGATGCCAAGATGAAGGTCAAGGTAGAAGTGACTGAATTGATGGGCTCCGAAACCTATCTGTACTTCTCCACCTCCGGCAAGGCCGAAAACGTCATTGCCCGCGTTGATCCCCGCACCAAGACCCGCGCCGGTGACGAAGTGGAAGTGGCCCTGGACACCACCCGCCTGCACTTCTTCGACAAGGACACCGAAGAAACCATCCTCAACCGCTGATCCTTCAAAACGTTTTTCCGCCGGAAGGGGCTTGCCCCTTCCGTTTTTTTAGGTTAAATACATAATCTTGTGGGGATATCAATCCATCTATGGTTCTTTCCTCCATAAAGCATAGGAAAGGGATTAACGCCGTCTATCATTTCCTTGATTGCTTTCTCGAAGGGGGACGAAGCGCGGACAGCCGCCAGTAGTGGAAGTCCTGTCCGCGCTGAGATCAGCCGAAAAGGAGCAAGCTCCGCATGAAGCGGAGTTGCGACTATTGAGGCTGCGGACCTGGGGGGAACCTCTCTTATAGCCAGACGGCCCGAAGGGACGACTGGCGCGTTACACGCCATGTGTCATGGTGAAAGGAGCATGGGCAAGCGAAGCGCAGGCCACGCGAAGCTATTCCAAAGAGAGGCTCCCCCAATAAATTTTTGCATTGAACCGTTTTTTATGCGTTTTTTAGGGACCGATTCAAAGTTGTTGTCAAAACAGACGCAAAAATGTATTTTTCAGCGAAATCCACTTGCGGAAAGCCAGCCGCGCTGATATGATAAGCACATCAAGCAGAACCGGGAGGGAGATCAGCCATGATTGATTTGCAGCATATAACAAAAACCTATGCGAAAAACGGGAAAAAGGCAGTGGACGACCTGACGCTGCACGTGGACGGGGGCGAACTGTTCGGGTTCATCGGCCCCAACGGCGCGGGCAAAACCACCACCATCAAAATGATGACCGGCATTCTGAAGCCCGATCAGGGCAGCATCATTATCGCCGGACGTCCCCTGGACAGCGACCGGCTGGAGGCCCAGCGCCGCATCGGCTTCGTGCCCGACGGCAACGACCTGTACGACCGGCTCACCGGCCTGGAATATCTGAATTTCATGGCGGATATTTACCAGGTGGGCGCGGCCCAGCGGAAGGAACACATTGAAAAATACCTGAATATTTTCTCTCTGGAGGACGCGGTGAACAACCAGATCCGCTCCTATTCCAAGGGCATGAAGCAAAAGCTGGTGGTGATCGGCGCGCTGATCCATAATCCCCCCGTGTGGATTCTGGATGAGCCTCTGGGCGGCCTGGACCCACGGGCGGCGCACTTGCTCAAGGAAGAAATGATTCGCCACTGCAATGCGGGCAACACCGTGTTCTTCTCCACCCATGTGCTGGAGGTGGCTGAAAAGCTGTGCACCCGCATCGGCGTGATTGCTCACGGCAGCCTGGCGGCCCAGGGCACCCTGGAAGAGCTGCGCTCCGGCGAAGTGGGGGCCAGCCTGGAAGAACTGTTCCTGGAGCTGACCGACGATGGAGGCGAGGACGCATGACGAGCTTTTTCGCGCTGCTGAAACTGCAATTGCTCTCCCGCTATGCCGACCTGAAGCCTCGGAACCTGAAAAGCGAATTCAAGCGGAACAGAGGCCGCTCTGTGGCCAAGACCCTGGGCGTGATCGTCCTGATCATTTATCTGGGCGTGTTCCTGTTCCTTACGGAAAAAACGATTTTAGACGTGCTGATCCGGATGGGGATGCCCGATCTGCTGCTGTCCATGGCGGTGACGCTGACTATGCTGGGCACGCTGATCATGAGCTTTTTCTTCATCATGAGCTCATTGTACTTTGGCCGGGATTCAGCGTTCGTGGCGGCCCTGCCGGTCAAGCCCCGCACGGTGCTGGCCGCCAAGCTGACCCAAGTATGGATCAGCGAAACGGGCATCAGCCTGGTCATCATCCTGCCCGCTTCCATCCTCTATGGCGTGAAGGTAGGCGCTGACCCGCTGTTTTACCTGCGGGCGCTGCTGGCGGCTCTGGGCGCGCCGGTGCTGCCCGTTGTGATCGTCACCTTCATTTCCACCCTGCTCATTCATTTCTCTTCTCTCTGGAAGCACCGGGACACCGTAGCCACTGTCAGCGGCATTGTGTTCCTGGCGGCGTATATGTTCCTGGCCTTCAATATGGGCGCGGTCAGCGGCGGCGGAGAAGCCCAGGATATGCTGACCAAGTTCATGGAAAGCAACACCGTCCGCATCCAGTCTATGACCCGGATGTTCCCCCCCGCGGGCTGGGCGGCCAAGGGCATTCTGGGCAATTGGGGCATGCTGCTTTTATTCCTGGCGTCCTGCGCCGCGGCCATGGCCCTGGCCGTGGGAATCATCGGCCTGGTGTATCAAAAGCTGAGCCTGCTGCAGGCTGAAACGCCCTCGGAGCCCGTCAAAAAAGGCGGCACGAAAGGCGCTTCGTTTGCTTCCGGTTCCGCCTTCAAGACCCTGTGCCAGCGGGAGCTGAGGCAGCTTTTGCGGGTGCCCTCCTATGCCACCAACAGCTTCCCCACAGCGTTCATGCCGGCGTTCATGGTGGTCATGATGTACTTTGTGTTCAACCGCCAAATGGATGACGGGCGGGATTTACAGCAGGTACTGGGCTCCGTCAATTCCGATATTGTGCTGCCTATCCTGGCGGCTGTGATGGCCTATATGGCCGGGCTGAACCCGGCGCTTTCCACCTCCGTTTCCCGGGAAGGAAAGGGCCACGACTTCATGAACGCCCTGCCCGTGAGCGCCCGGACCATCATTTTTTCCAAGCTGACGGTGGGCTATATCCTGTCCGTTGCGGGCGTGCTGCTGGCTGTTGTGGCCATCATGATCCTGTTGCCCGCCTTCAAGCTGTCTGCCGTCATGGCGTTTGTCCTGTGCGCCCTGTATACCTTTATCACCTCCTGCCTTTCCCTGGCCCGGGACGTGAAGCATCCCAGGCTGGACTGGGTCACCGAGCAGGAAGCGATGAAGCAGAATTTCGGCGCCGCCATTGCCATGTTCATCGGCTGGGCCATCCTGATCGCTTTGGCGGGCCTGACCGTGCTGCTGTATCATTTGGGTATCAACGTGTATCTGTACTTTGCTGTCATGGTGGTTCTGCTGGGCCTGGGCTGCTTCCTGAGCTATCAGGGCCTGATGAAAGCCACCGACAAGTATTACTGCCAGGGATGACCGCTGCTGCTGTCAGGAAACTGATCAGGCAATAGGCATTAGTCAATAGGCAATAGGGAAATAAGAGTTCAAAGCGAAACGATCAGAGCTCAGACATTTTAACAGTTCCAAGTCTGAATTCGTTGGTTATGTCCGGCTATACGCTCTGCACTCTTTTGAACTTTTAACTGTTAAGTAAGTACTGATCAATTCATAATCACTCATAAAGATACAATGTAGGAAACGGACAAAAGGTAGGGGCAGATATTATCCGCCCGCCGTTTCATGCATTACGAATGCTGGAAAAATAAGCACTCAAAACGATTCGATTGGGCGGGCGGATGATATCCGCCCCTACAAGTCACCCAGCCAGCAATCGTATAAAATGTTTTGAATTGATCATTCTTTACTTAAGGATAAAATGGAGCCGCTCTTTGCTGCAAAGGGCGGCTCCCTGTTTTCTGTAATTCGATTTTCTTACTGGGCGTTCATTTGCGCTTCCAGCGCGGCGCAGAAATCGGGCTGCTCCCGCTTCATGCGGATGAACCGGCCCGATTTATCCAGAAAAACGTGCTGGGATTCGGCGGTAAAGGCGTTTTCTTCCGCGTCTTGCTTTTTGCCCGCATAGCTTAAGGTCAGCACCACGCCGTTAAACTCCTTGACGGATACGGTGATTTCCACCGTATCCCCAAAGGTGGTGGGGCGCAGGTATTTGCATTGGATGTTCGTTACCGGCGACACCACGCCCCTTTTTTCCATGTCCCCATAGGGATAGCCCATTTGCTCCATCAGGTCGATGCGGGCTTCCTCCATCCAGCGAACGTAATTGGCGTGATGGGTGATGCCCATTTGGTCGGTTTCGTAATACTGCACTTTGCGAACGTAGGGGTTCAAGAAAGGACCCTCCTTCTATCCGTAAACAAGGGCGGGCCCTCTTCAGGAGAGAGCCCGCACAGATGATCAAAATCTTTTTTGACGGTCTTGTCTTACACGCAGCCATGGGCCAGCATGGCGTCGGCTACCTTCAGGAAGCCCGCGATGTTCGCGCCCACCACATAGTTGTCCTCCGCGCCGTATTCCTTAGCGGCGGCGTCGATGTTGGCGAAGATGTTTTCCATGATGCCCTTGAGCTTGGCGTCCACCTCGTCGAAGGTCCAGGAGAGGCGCTGGCTGTTCTGGCTCATTTCCAGAGCGGAGGTGGCTACGCCGCCGGCGTTGGCCGCCTTGCCGGGGGCAAACAGCACGCCCGCCTGCTGCAGGGCCAGAGTGGCTTCATAGGTGGTAGGCATGTTGGCGCCTTCGGCCACGGCATAAACGCCATTGGCGATCAGGGCTTTCGCGCCTTCTTCGTTCAGCTCGTTCTGGGTGGCGCAGGGCAGGGCGATGTCGCACTTCACGGTCCAGATGCCCCGGAAGCCTTCGGTGTACACGCTGCCGGGAACCCGGGCGGCGTATTCCTTGATGCGGCCGCGCTCCACTTCCTTGATCTGCTTTACTACGGCCAGGTTGATGCCGTTGGCGTCGTACACATAGCCGTTGCTGTCGCTCATGGCGACCACCTTCGCGCCCAGCTCAGTGGCTTTCTGGGCCGCGTAGATGGCCACGTTGCCGCTGCCGGAAACCACCACGGTCTTGCCTTCAAAGGAGGTGCCGTGTTTTTTCAGCATGGCGTTGGTCAGATAGCACAGGCCAAAGCCGGTAGCTTCCTTCCGGGCCAGAGAACCGCCATAGGACAGGCCCTTGCCGGTGAGCACGCCTTCGTACAGGCCGGTGATTCGTTTGTACTGGCCGTACAGGAAGCCGATTTCCCGGGCGCCTACGCCGATGTCGCCGGCGGGCACGTCCTCGTCCGCGCCGATGTATTTGAACAGCTCCGTCATGAAGCTCTGGCAGATGCGCTTCACTTCATTGTCGCTCTTGCCCTTGGGGTCAAAGTCGCTGCCGCCCTTGCCGCCGCCGATGGGGAGGG
>CAMOUF010000092.1 GCA_946626395.1 uncultured Clostridia bacterium | reverse complement strand
CTGCCGCTCCAAACACGCGGCAGCTACAAAGTGAGCGCAGCAAACACACGCTTGGAACAACAACACATCATCGTCCGCTTGGTCACTGCGCTCGCCTCCTTTTTCTCAGGTCAAGGGCATTATATCCGAAATAGTATAGTAAGTCAATAGATAAAATGTTTTTTGATTGTATTACTGCCGCGCCAGCGCTTCGGCGTGATCCGCCTTGATCCCGGCAAGCAAAGCGGGGTCTTCGATTAGATCCAGCGCTGTCAGCGCCAGGGCCTTTGCTCCCAGCAATATGGAGGCCAGCCCCTTTTCCGATTTGGCCGCCGCCTTGGATTCCTCCGTGTGCCAGGGGGTGGGGCCGTCGGTAATGCAGATGGTGGGCTGGATAGTGGGCACCACCTGGGAGATATTTCCCACGTCGCTGGAGCCAATGCCGCAGCCCTCGTCCGGGGGCAGCATCGTTTCGCCCAGCAATGCGAGCTCCCTGCCGTACACGGCGTCAAAGGAAGGCGTGGGCACCATATTGTCGATGCGGTTCTGATAGGGCTGCATCCGTCCCTTCGCGCCAGTCATCAACGCCGCGCCTTCCACGATTTTTTCGATGCGCTGATACAGCGCTTCCAGCTTGGGCACGTTGGAGGCGCGGAAATAGAACTTGGCCGCGGCGTAGGCGGGCACGATGTTGGACGCGTCTCCGCCGCTGGTGACGATGCCATGGATGCGCACGTCGGGGGTCACATGCTGGCGCAGGGCGTTGATGCCGTTATAGGTGAGGATCAGCGCGTCCAGGGCGTTGATGCCCTGCTCCGGGGCCGCGGCGGCGTGAGCGGATTTTCCCCAGAATTCGATATCCACCGGCAGGCAGGCGATGTTTTTGCTGGACGCTTCGTGGCGGTCGCCGGGATGGACGCACAGCGCGGCGTCCACGTCCCGCAGGAAACCTTCCCGCACAAAGCTGCCCTTGGCGCTGCCGTTTTCGCCGCCCTCCTCGCCCGGGGTACCGTACACCCGGACTTCGCCGCCGACTTCGTCGATCACCTGCTTGAGCGCCGATGCCGCCAGGAGGGAGGTGGGGCCGAACAGATTGTGGCCGCAGCCGTGGCCCAGGCCGACCAGCGCGTCGTACTCCGCTAAAAACACCAGCACGGGGCCGGGCTTTGCGGCCTGATACACGCCGGTAAAGCCGGTGCGGTGGCCAGCCACGTCCACGGTGACCGCAAAGCCTTCCTTTTTCAATTGTTCGCTCAGGTGCTCGCAGGCGAAAAACTCGTAATTACTCACTTCCGGATGCGCGTGAATCTCCAGGGCAAGCTGCCGGTAGACCGGATATTGCTTCTCCGCGTAAGCTGTGATCGTATCTCGAATGGACATGGTTCCTCCTTATTGAAGCACAAAATGATCTTTTTCAACTTCTGTTAAGGCACCTTGCAGACTCTTTTCATTCGGCCGGAAGGGAATGCGCCGCCGCGTCCGCTCCGTTTCCGGGTCAGGCAGGGGAATGGCGGTAATCAGGCTTTGGGTGTAGGGATGCAGAGGATTTTCGTACACTGCCTTTGACGGCCCGGTTTCCACGATGCGGCCCCGGTACATGACCGCGATACGGTCGGAAATATATTTGACCATGCTCAGGTCGTGCGCAATGAAGAGATAGGTCAGCTTCCGCCTGCGCTGCTCTGCCCGGAGCAGGTTCACGACCTGAGCCTGGATGGATACATCCAGGGCGGAAATCGGCTCGTCGCACACCACGAACCGGGGCTGGGTCGCCAAAGCCCGGGCAATGCCGATGCGCTGCCGCTGACCGCCGGAAAACTCGTGGGGATAGCGGGTCAGATGCTCGGGCCGCAGGCCTACGGAGGCCATCAGCCGGGACACCTGCTCGTCCCTGTCCTGCCTGTCCCTGGCCAGACGGTGAATGTCGATGCCCTCGGCAATGATGTCCCGCACCTTTTTCCGAGGGTCCAGGGAGGCGTAGGGGTCCTGGAAAATGATCTGGGCCTGTCGGCGGTAGGAAAGCAAATCCTTCCCTTGCAGCTTCGTAATATCCTGGCCGTCAAAGGTGACGGAGCCGGAGGTAATGTCCAATAATCTGACCAGCATCCGTCCCGTGGTGGTTTTGCCGCAGCCGGATTCGCCCACCAGCCCGAAGGTTTCACCCTCACGGATGGCAAAGCTGATATCGTCCACCGCCTTTTTGCCGTGGCTGCCGGGATATTCATGGGTCAAATGGCTGACGGTCAGCAGCGCTTGTTCGCTCATAGGGACGCGCTCCTTTCCGATTGGTTTTGCCGGAAAGCCCGAGCGCGGAGGATAATGCTCTCCGGCGGGTCAATTTTAGGCGCTCGCCCGTCCAGCAGCCACGTGGCGGCAAAATGGGTATCCGATACCGGGAACAGGGGCGGCTCGGCGATCCTGTCCGCCTCCAGCGCCCAGGGGTTCCGGGGTGCGAAAGCATCCCCAGGAGCAGGATGGATCAGGGTGGGCGGTGTGCCGGGGATGGCGTAGAGCGCCTCATCATCGGTGGTCAGGGTGGGCATGGAGGCCAGCAGCCCCCAGGTGTAGGGGTGACGGGGATCGTAGAATACTTCATCCGCCTGGCCGATTTCGATGATCCGCCCGGCGTACATCACCGCCACCCGATCCGCCACGTTTGCCACCACGCCCAGGTCGTGGGTGATAAAGATGATGGAAGCGGCGGTTTTTTTCTGAATATCCTTCATCAAATCCAAAATTTGCGCCTGCATGGTCACGTCCAGAGCGGTGGTGGGCTCGTCGGCAATCAGGATTTGCGGGTCGGCCGCCAGGGCAATAGCGATGACGATACGCTGCCTTTGGCCCCCGGAAAACTCATGCGGATACTGGTGATACCGCTTGTCCGGCTCCTCAATGCCCACCAAATCCAACAGTTCAATCGCCCGCCGCTTTGCCGCGGCGCGGGTGACGGGCTTGTGCAGCCGCACCGCCTCGGCAATCTGCTTGCCAATCTTCATCGTGGGGTCCAGGCTGGTCATGGGGTCCTGAAAGATCATGGCGATCCTGCCGCCCCGGATGGAGCGCATGGCGGTGTTGCCGAGCTTCAGCAAATCCCGGTTTTCAAACAGGATTTCCCCGCCCTCCCCCTTCGCGTTTTTGGCCAGCAAGCCCATGATGCTGCGGCAGGTGACGGACTTCCCGCAGCCGGATTCTCCCACCAGCGCCAGCGTTTCGCCCTTTTTGAGCTCAAAGGAAATATCACGCACAGCCTGCACCCTGCCCGCATAGGTATCGAAGGATATGGACAGACGCCTGATTTCCAGCACGTTTTCCGGCATCTTACCCCTCCT
>CAMOUF010000091.1 GCA_946626395.1 uncultured Clostridia bacterium | reverse complement strand
GTGCGCCATATCAGCAACAGCGTGGGAGTCATGTATCTGGGCTCCCTGATGGAAACGGGAGACACGGAGAAAGTGTACCGCCACCCCGCCCACCCCTACACCCAGGCCCTGCTCAGCGCCGTGCCCTCCCATGACCCGCTGCATAAATCCCGGCATATCGTGCTGGAGGGCGACGTGCCCAACCCCGCCGATCCCCCCTCCGGCTGCCCCTTCCATACCCGGTGCGGCCGCTGTACCCAGGAATGCAGGGAGAGCCGCCCTGCCCTGCGGGAGATCGGCCCCCGGCATTTCGCGGCCTGCCATCATCTGGAATAAACGTATCCGCCCCATGCTCCATCGGCGTGGGGCTTTTTTGGTATGTATCTGCATTTGAAGAAAGCTTTAAATCAGTGAGGAGTGAGGAGTGAGGAGTTAATAGTTTGCGCTTCGCGCAATGATGAGGGGACAAGATTGTCAAAAATAAGCATGTGCATGCATCAACCAAATTATACATTCACGAACCGAAATACACTGATATATCAGACAAATTTAAAAAACAATGTAAAATCAGGTAAATTAAATTTTCAAAAATCCCAGATTATACATCCAAAAATATTGACATACAAAAGAATATGGATTATAATGTCACCGATGGAACGATCAATAATAGACGCTGACCAGCACAGGGAACCGCCACACGAACGAAAAGGGAGCGATGAAAAATGCGCTACACCAATCCGATTCTGTATGGAGATTATTCCGACCCCGACGTGATCCGGGTGGGGGAAGATTTTTATATGATCTCTTCTTCCTTTACCTATGTGCCGGGCATTCCGGTGCTGCATTCCCGGGATTTGGTCCATTGGGAATTGATCGGCTATGCCGCCCGGCGGCTGCCCTTTGCCCGCTATGACAAGCCCGCCCATAAATGCGGCATCTGGGCCCCCAGCCTGCGGTATCACAACGGGATGTTTTATGTGTACGTGTGCATGCCGGACGAGGGCCTCTTCGCCTTTACCGCCAAGGACCCCGCCGGGGAATGGGAATGCCATTACGTGAAGGACGTGACCGGCTGGATCGACCCCTGCCCCCTGTTTGACGACGACGGCCGGGTGTGGCTGGTGCACGGGTTCGCGGCCAGCCGGGCGGGGATCAACAATGTGCTGTACGTGCATAAAATGTCCGCGGACGGCCTGACGGTGATCGACAAGGGCCGTATGGTGTATGACGGGGCGGACCATGACGACATCACCGTGGAGGGGCCCAAGGCCTACAAGCGGGATGGAATGTATTGGATTCTTTGCCCGGCGGGCAGCGTAAAGCCCGGCTATCAATTGGCCCTGCGGGCGGATAATATTTACGGCCCCTATGAGCGCCGGGTGGTGCTGGGCCAGGGCAACACGCCCATCAACGGCCCCCATCAGGGGGGCTGGGTCAACGACGGCCACGGGAAAGACTGGTTCATTCATTTTCAGGATATGGACGCGTATGGCCGGGTGACCCATTTGCAGCCGGTGGATTGGTCCGACGGCTGGCCGGTGATGGGGAAGAAGGGCGCGCCTGTGCTGGGGGGCCAGGTGGATCTGCCGCCCTTCGCCGGGGAAATCCCCTCCTCCGATGAGTTTAAAACCGGCCTGGGGCTCCAATGGCAGTGGCAGGCCAACCCCAATATGAGCTGGTACACGGAATTGAAGCCCGGCCTGCGGCTCCACGCCGCCCCGGCGGAAAGCCTGTTCCACGCGGGCAACTTCCTGTCCCAGCTGATGCAGTGCCACGATTTCGATATGGACGTGCAGTTCAACACCCACGCCCAGGACGGGGATATCGCGGGCCTGGGCATGATGGGCTATACGTATTATTACATCGCCCTGGGCCAGGGCCGGGTGAGCCTGAAAATGGGCATGGCGGTGGAAATCAGCCGGTGGGTGCCGGAGCGGGTCACGGAAACGCCTATCTATGAGGTGATGTGGCCCTACGCGGAAATCCAGCTGCGGATGCGGGTGCGCCGGGGCAACGTGTCTTTCTTCTATGGGGAAGGCAATTATTCCATGCGCCCCCTGGGCGGCGAATACCCCATGACCTGCGGGGGCTGGACGGGGGCCCGGCCCGGCCTGTTCGTGCTCAATACCCTGGGCCGCTGGGGCGGCTGGGCGGATGTGAAGTATGTAAAAATATCCAAAGCCCAGTAAAATACGGAAGCAAAAAGAACACTTGCGCCATGAAGCGGCGCATAGTATGCATGAAAATTTGAATGCTCCTATTGTTTTTTTCACGGATTTTTGATATAGTACACTCGATGGAGAATTGAAATATTGAAGGAGGCGCGTTTCGTGAAGCGTCTTGCCGGGATGATGGTATTGGTGTTCTGCCTGACAGGCGTTTTCTGCGCGCTCGCGGAGCAGACGGACGCCCCATGGGCGGATATGTATGCCATGCAGGTGGAAGCCGCCGTTGAATACGGGGATTTGCAGGCAGAATGGGTGCTGGAACCCGAAAAATATATGCCTGCTCCCCAGGACGCCCGGATCGCGCTGCGCCCCGCCGACGCGGCTTTGTCCGGCGATATTCAGCTGGCGGAGGGCTTTGAAGCGTATGCTTCCCTCTATCCCGGGCAGGAGGGCGGCTTCAAAACCGTGCTTTCCTCCGGGGACAGCGACAGCGAAGCCGTTTGGCATATTCTGGTGGAGCAGCCCGGCCTGTATGAATTGCAGGTGACCTATCTGGCCTTGGGCGGCAACGAAGCCAAGGTGCAGCGGAAAATCACCGTGGACGGGGAAACGCCCTTTGAGGAAGCCAATAACCTGTGCTTCTACCGGGTGTTCGAGGAAGAAGCGCAGCCGGACGGCAAAATGCGCTTGAACGCCATCGGCGACGAGGTGTGGCCCCATATGCATGAAAAGCAGGTGTGGCAGACCGTGCGGGCTGTGGATCAGCAGGCCATCTATGTGGACCCGCTGCAATTCTATCTGTCCGCCGGGGAGCATGAAATCGCCTTCAAATATGTGGATCAGCCCGTGGTGCTGGGGGAGATCGCTTTTGTTTCGCCCCGGACCTATCCCTCCTATGCGGAGAAATTGGCGGAATGGCAGAGCGCGGGATACCGGCCCGTGTCCGGCGATACGGTGGTGAAGCTCCAGGCGGAAAACAGCGCCTGGCGCAGTGAAAACGTGATCCGCCGTGAATCCGACGCCGATCCCATGACCGAGCCCAAATCCGGCGCCAACCGGGTGCTGAACATCGTGGGCGGCTATCGCTGGCGGCTGGGCAACGCGGCGGTGAGCTGGGAAATCGACGCGCCGGAATCCGGCCTGTACGCCATCCATTTTAAGGTGCTGCAAACCACCGACCCCGGCATGCCCTCCTATCGGCAGATCATGATCGACGGGGAGATTCCCTTCGAGGAAATGAAGCTGTATTCTTTCCCCTACGACAGCCATTGGTACGGCGATACCCTGCGGGATCAGAACGGCGTTCCCTATCAGTTCTATCTGGAAAAGGGAAAGCATACCCTGACCGCCACGGTGAAGCTGGGGCCCATTGGCGATATCATGCGCCGCACGGAAAAGGATACCACCTATCTGGGCCAGGTGCAGCGGGAAATCGTGAAAATCACCGGGTCCGAACCGGACTATAACTATGAGTATGACCTGTACCGCACCATGCCGGAATTGAGCGGCCAGCTCACCTACCTGGCGGACCGGCTGGTGGAAAGCGCCGATCTGCTGTCTTCCATTTCCAGCGAAACCACCTCCATGGAGAATAACTACCGGCAGATCATCGACCAGCTTCGCTTCTTTTCCGAGGACGTGGACCGCATCCCCAAGGCTCTGAGCGATTTGGACAACGCCCAGAGCAACCTGGGCACCTACATCGCCTCCATTGAAAAATGCCCCATGGCCATGGATTATCTGGTGCTGACCGCCCCGGACGTGACTTTCGATATGGCCACCTCCAATTTCTGGCAGCGCATGGCGGTGACGGGGGAAAACTTCATGGCTTCCTTCTCCAAGGACTATGACAGCGTGGGCCTGATCGTGGACGATCTGCCCAAGGATACCGAAACCACCGTGCTCAACGTGTGGATCGCCCGGGGCACCGAGTGGGGCGAAATTTTAAAGGAGCTGGCGGACGAGGATTTCACCCCCAAAACCGGCATCGTGATCAACCTGCATGTGCTGCCCACGGGGCAATTGTCCACCGGCTCGGTGAACACCATTATGCTCTCCGTGGCCAGCGGCACCGCCCCGGACGTGGCCCTTTCCGTGGAATACAACCTGCCCAACGAATTCGCTTTCCGGGAAGCGGTGGTGGATCTGAGCCAGTTCCCGGATTTTGAGGAAGCTGCTTCCAGCTTTTATGAAAGCAGCCTGATCCCCTTCCGCTACAACGGCGGGGTGTATGCCCTGCCGGAAACCATGGATTTTACCTGCATGATTTACCGGCAGGACGTGCTGGCCGAACTGGGCCTGGAGCTGCCGGAAACCTGGACGGACCTGTACCAGAAGCTGCTGCCCCGGCTGTATGAAAACAATATGAGCTTCTCCCTGCCGGTGGACACCTCCGTGTCCAGCAATTCCCCCGGCGCGCTCCGTGGCTTCACCATGCTGCTTTTGCAGATGGGCGGGGATTATTACCGGGGCGAGGGGGAGGCCTCCGGCCTGGATACGCCGGAAGCGTACAAAGCCTTCAAGACCTGGACGGATATGTACGCCAACTATGAAATCGACGCGGAAAGCAATTTCTTCACCCGCATCCGCACCGGCACCATGCCCATCGGCATCGGCAATTTCACCACCTATATGCAGCTCATGACCTCCGCGCCGGAGCTGTACGGCCGCTGGAGCATCGCCCCTGTGCCGGGCACCCTGCAGGCCGACGGAACGGTGAAGCATACCGTGGGCACCACGGCGGCCACCGCCAACATCATTCTCTCCCAGAGCGAAAAGAAGGACGCCGCCTGGCAATTCCTGAAATGGTGGTGCAGCGAGGAAGTGCAGACCCGGTACGGTCGGGAGCTGGAAGCTATTCTGGGCATGGGCGCCCGCTGGAACACCGCCAACGTCAACGCCTTCTATTCCCTGCCATGGGACGCCCGGCACGAGCGCGTCATCCGCGCCCAGATGGACGCGGCGGAGGAGCAATTGATCGTGCCCGGCGGCTACTTTACCGGCCGCCATATCATCAACGCCTGGAACCGGGTGGTCATCAACAATGAAAACGCCCGGGACGCTTTGGAAAAAGCGGTCAAGGATATCAACAAAGAGCTTCACAACAAACGGGTGGAGTTTGGACTTGAAAAGTGAGGAGTGAGGAGTTAGGAGTGAGGAGTTAATAGATTGCGCTTCGCGCATAAAAAGTGGAAAACAATTTACAACTCCTAACTCCTCACTCCTCAATCCTAACTGTTATAAAAAGGGAGGTTTGCGCGTGCAGGCGGCGGTAAAGAAGAACGGCTTCAAGGAATGGATGCGGAAGAACGGCACGGGCTATGCGTTTCTGCTGCCCTTCCTGATCCTGTTTGCGGTGTTTGTGATCGTGCCGGTGGCTGTGGCCATGTATTACAGCCTGACCAATTACAATATGATCCAGCCCGCCCGGTTCGTGGGCATCAGCAATTATTCCCAGCTGATCCTGGACGACGACGTGTTTCTGATCTCCCTGAAAAACACCATGGTGTTCGCCGTGATCACCGGCCCCATCGGCTATTTCGCCTCCTTCCTGATGGCCTGGCTGATCACGCTGGTGAAGCGGGGGCGGGGGTTCTTTTCCCTCATGTTCTACGCCCCCAGCCTGACCAGCGGCGTGGCCATGGCCAATATCTGGCTGATCCTGTTTTCCGGCGACCGGTACGGCTATATCAATAACCTGCTTCTGCGGGCGGGGCTGATTTTAGAGCCCATCCTGTGGACCAAGGACGCCAACTATGTGCTGCCGGTCATTATGATCATCGCCATCTGGATGAGCATGGGCACGGGATTTCTGGTGTTCCTGGCGGGCTTGCAGAACGTGGACCCCGCCATGTACGAGGCCGCCCGGGTGGACGGCATCAAAAATAAATTCCAGGAGCTGCGCTATATCACCCTGCCCATGATGAAGCCCCAGATGCTCTTTGGCGCCATCAACGCCATCGTGGGCGCTTTCGGGGTGTTCGACGTGGCCACCGCCGTGGCGGGCATGCCCAGCCCCAACTACGCCGCCCACACCATCGTGGCCCATTTGTACGATTACGCCTTCACCCGCTTCAATATGGGCTATGCCAGCGCGGTGGCCATGGCGCTGTTCGTGATCACCTTCACCCTGGGCCGCATCTGTATGCATGTTTTTAAGGATAACACTTGACAGTTCCAAGTTCCAAGAAAAAATGTTTTTATCCATCCCCGCTGTGAGCGAAATCGCTTGGAACTTAGAACTTTGAACTGACAGAATACCACTGACGCAATGGGAGGAGCGACGCCATGACGGCCAAAGCTGTATATAAACCCCGGCGGTTCAAATTCCGTCTCAGGAAGCTGACGTTTTCCCGGTTTATGCTGTATGTGCTTTTGACGGCGCTGGTGGTGATCGCCGGGCTGCCGCTGTTCGCCATGGTGTGCCGCAGCCTGATGCCGCTGGATGAATTGTATATTTATCCGCCCCGCATCATCGTGCATAAGCCCACCCTGCGGAATTTCAGCGACCTGCTCACCTCCCTCTCCTCCTCCCCCGTGCCCTTCACCCGCTATATTTTCAATTCCCTGTTCACCACCGTGGTCACGGTGCTGGCCAGCGTGATCGTGTGCTGCATGGGGGCCTATGGGCTGGTGAAGCATAAGCCGGCGGGCAGCGGGATCATTTTCGCGGTGGTGGTGGCGGCGCTGAGCTTTTCCACCCATGTGACCCAGATCCCCAATTACCTGGTGGTGAACAAACTGGGCCTGGTGAACAGCTATCTGGCGCTGATCATTCCCAAAATCGCCGTGGCCTATAATTTCTTCCTGGTGAAGCAGTTCTGCGAGCAATTGCCCGATTCCATCCTGGAGGCCGCCCGCATCGACGGGGCCAAGGAATACAAGGTATTCTGGACCATCGCCATGCCGCTGCTCAAGCCCGCCTGGACCACCCTGGCGGTGTTCTCCTTCGTGAATAACTGGAACGACTATTTTTCTCCCTTGATCTTCATTTCCAGCAACGCCTT
>CAMOUF010000090.1 GCA_946626395.1 uncultured Clostridia bacterium | reverse complement strand
GAAAACACCGCCATCTTCTTCGGCCTCTCCGGCACGGGCAAGACCACCCTGTCCACCGACCCCAAGCGTCTGCTGATCGGCGATGACGAGCACGGCTGGGACGACAACGGCGTGTTCAACTTCGAGGGCGGCTGCTATGCCAAGGTCATCAACCTGGACAAGGATTCCGAGCCGGACATCTACAATGCCATCCGCCGGAATGCTCTGCTGGAGAACGTGACCGTGGATGCCGAGGGCAAGATCGACTTCGCGGACAAGAGCGTGACGGAAAACACCCGCGTGTCCTATCCGATCGAGCACATTGAGAAGATCGTCAAGAAGGTTCGCCCGGTGTCCTCCGGCCCCGACGCGCAGAACGTGATCTTCCTGAGCGCGGATGCCTTCGGCGTGCTGCCCCCCGTCTCCGTGCTGACGCCCGAGCAGACCAAGTACTACTTCCTGAGCGGCTTCACCGCGAAGCTGGCGGGCACCGAGCGCGGCATCACCGAGCCCACCCCCACCTTCTCCGCCTGCTTTGGCCAGGCCTTCCTGGAGCTGCATCCCACCAAGTACGCCGAGGAACTGGTGAAGAAGATGGAAAAGAGCGGCGCCAAGGCTTACCTGGTGAACACCGGCTGGAACGGCACCGGCAAGGGCATCTCCATCAAGGATAGCCGCGGCATCATCGACGCGATCCTGAATGGCGATATCCTGAACGCCCCCACCAAGAAGATTCCTTACTTCGATTTTGAAGTGCCCACCCAGCTGCCCGGTGTGGATTCCGGTATTCTCGATCCCCGGGACACTTACGCCGATCCCACCGTCTGGGAAGAAAAAGCCAAGGATCTGGCGGGCCGCTTCATCAAGAACTTCGTCAAGTACGAAGGCAACGAAGCGGGCAAGGCCCTGGTGGCCGCCGGCCCCCAGCTGTAATCCAGCGAAAGTAAAAAATAATTTGCCGCATGGAAGCAACATTCCATGCGGTTTTTCCGTCTATAAGAATAGGATCAAAAAAGGAGGGAGAAAAAAATGAAACGGTTCTTTTGCCTGATTCTGGCCTGGGCCCTGATGCTTTCCTGGCTGCCCGCCCATGCCGAAACGAATGGGCCAGTTTGGTTCGTCCGCTCCGAAAAATCGGATACGCCCGCGCCGCTTTATGCCGCGCTGGAGGAGACCGGGGTGCCTCTGGGCGTTCTTTATGCCGGTACGGAGGTGGAAATGCTGCAGGAAGCCCCGGACGGCTGGGCCCACATCGGCCTCTGCAGCGTGGAAGGATATATGCGTCTTGAACGCCTGGAAGCGCCAGCCTCCGGCACGCCCGCATACCGCCCGCCCCTGGCCCTTCTTCAGGAAGGTCAAGAGCCTGAAATGCGCCTGCCAAAGAAGGGCAGCGGCGATACATACCTGAACCGTTATGATCCCGCCTGGGTGCTGGGCCGTTTCGGGAACGAATATTTGGTGCGGACGGAAACATGGATTTCAGAAAGCGAAACGGGGTATGTCCTGGGCTTTGTTCCCGTCAGCGCCTTTATAGAAGGCCCCCTCCAAAGCGCCTCCACCCTGGCTTCTGCCCTGCGGGACACGGCGCTGTACCATTGGCCCGCCCCGGACCGGCCCGAGCCCACCGGGGATATTCTTCCTCAAGGCGCTGCTTTCACCGTGGTATCCGGCTGCGGTTCTTTTCCTGACGAGGGGGCGGAATGGTATCTGACCCAGGATGACCAATATCTGTGCATCCTCACCTATACTCCCGACGGCACGGCCTACGCGAATTGGGTGCGTTTGGAGGACGTGTGGGTGGACCCGGGCCTGTTTCTGCCCGAAATCATGAATCTTGGCTGAATCAGGCTTCAATCCCTTTCTGGGAATTGCGTTTTGGGGGAAATTCAAGTATAATACAGGGGATCAATTCTGTATTTGGAGGATGCCATGCTGGCCGTTCTTTATTTTCTGCTGTATCTGTATTGCGGCATGATCATCACGTATTCCCTGTTTCCCAAAAAGCCTGTGATCGTGCGGTGCTGGCTGGGGGCCTGCCTGGGGGTGGCGCTGATGATGTGGCTGCCCGCGCTGTTTGCCTTCCTGTGGGGCTTTACCCTGATTTCCCATGTGGCGGCCCTGGCGGTGCTGCTGGGGCTGGCTGGGATTGCCTATCATTTCCGGGACCCGGAGCGCTTCCTTCCCTGGGGAGAAAAGGATCAGCGGCTGCTGAAAGGGCTATTGTGGGTGGCGCTGCCCCTGACGGTCATAGGCGGGTATCTCCAATGGACCCATACCATCATGCCTGTGGCGGACGGCAGCCTGCATGTGGGGCAAAGCACCTACGGGGATTTGCCCCTGCATCTGGCCATCGCCTCCAGCCTGCGCAACGCCTCCTTTCCCCCGGACTATAATATCCTGCCGGGAGCGCTGCTTTCCTACCCCTTCCTGGCGGATTCCCTGTCCACCAGCTTCATGCTCATGGGCTGCAGCCTGCGCTGGGCCATCCTGATTCCCGGCATCGTGATGATGGCGCTCACCTTCTGCGGCTACTGCATCCTGGCCTTCCGCATGGCGGACAGCGGCAAAGGGGCGGTGCTGGCGGCGCTGTTCTTCTTCTTAAACGGCGGCCTGGGCTTTATGTATCTTTTCGACATGCAGGGGGCGGTGCTGGGCCAGTACGGACAAAACCAGCTGCAAAGCGTAGCCGGACTGTGGCCCCGGATTCAGCAGGTGTTGTCCGGCTGGTATCAAACCCCCGCCAATCACGCCGAGTTTACCACCTATAACCTGCGCTGGAGCAACGTGATCGTGGACATGATGGTGCCACAGCGCACCACCCTGGCAGGCTGGACCCAGGTAATTCCCTGCCTGTATCTGCTTTATGATTCCCTGCGTCCTGAAACCCCCTGGGGCATGGAAATGCAGGACGGGGAGGACGGCCCATCCGCCGTGTGGCACAGACGGGAAATGGACTGGCGGCAGGGCGCGGTGCTGGGCATCTGGGCGGGCATGCTGCCCATGATCAACACCCATTGCTTCCTGGCCCTGGGCCTGGTCAGCCTGGGCTGGATGATCTATGACCTGATCACCTGCCGCCATCAGCGGCTGAAGGCGGTGCTTTTCTGGGGCGTGTACGGCCTGGTGGCGTTAGCGGTGGCCGCGCCCCAATTGTTCACCTGGACCTTTAACCAGGCGGTGGGCAATTCCCGGTTTTTGCGCTTTAAATTCAACTGGGTCAATAATACCGGCGACGGCCTGCTGGACGGATATCTGTGGTTCTATCTCAAGAATATCGGCCTGCCCTTCCTGCTGATCCTTTTGTCCCTGCTGGAAAAAAACGAAAAGCGCCGGTTTATCGCCTCCGGGGCCTTCCTGGTGTTCCTGGCGGCGGAGTTCGTGGTGTTCCAGCCCAACGATTACGACAACAACAAGCTGTTCTATATCTGGTATATGCTCTGCGCTGTGCTGGCCGCGGACTATGGGCTGGAGCTGCTGGCAAAGCTCAAGGGCCTGCGGGCCAGGCCAGTGATTGCTGTGCTGTGCGCCTTTGTCTGCTTTTTTACCGGCGTTCTGGCCGTGGTCCGGGAATGGAAGAGCAATTATGAAATGTTCTCCAAAGAGGCGGTGGACGCCGCGGCCTTCGTGGAGGAAAACACCGACCAGCACGCCACCTTCATGACCCAGGCCACCTGGCACATTAACCCCATCAGCAGCCTGACCGGTCGGAATATCGTCTGCGGCCCGGACACCTGGCTGTTCTACCACGGCTATTCCACCGATGAACGCAAAGCCGATATATTCGCCTTCTACGCCGACCCGGAAAAAAACCAGGATGTGCTGGATAAATACAACGTGGATTATATCCTGGTGAGCGATACGGAGAAGGGCCAGATGGCGGTGAACAGTAAGGCCATGGACAGGCTGTTTACCCCCGTTTATCAAAACGAATCGGGCAGCATCAAAATTTATTCCGTTCGGGGGCGTTAAACATGGTGCGGCGGTTTTTGCTCTATTCCCTGAACCATCAATGCCCGGTGAAAGCGCTGTTCAGCGATACGCTGCAATATAAGAACATCCGCGTCACCGCTCTGGACGACAGCACGGTGACCTTCCTGCTGCCGGGCAGAAAAACTCCCGTCACCGCGCCTTTGGATGCCATCCTGTCCGCCTCCTATGCCCGGGGCGACGACGGGGACACCCTGAAATATGCCGCGTGGGAGGACGCGGGAAAAAAGGAAAAGGAAGAAAAGCCATGAAAGAAAATCGTTTGGGCGAAGGGCTTCGATTCATCATCACCGGGGGCGTGTGCTTCCTGGTAGAGTTTCTGGCCCTGGTGCTGCTGCGGGACACCTGCGGCCTGGATACCTTAGTCGCCACTCCTATCGCCTTCACCGTCTCCGTGATCCTGAATTATTTCCTGTGCGTGGCCTGGGTGTTCCGGGGGGCCAACGGCTCCGGGGCCTTCGCCAAGGTGGGCTTCGTGATCACCAGCGTGACGGGCCTGGTGCTCAATGAGCTGCTGATGCTTTTGTTCCGCCATTTGTTCGGGGAGGATCAGGCGGTGCTGCAAATCTTTGGCTTCACCGTCACCATGTATATGGTGAATAAGGTTCTCTCCACCCTCTTGGTGATGGTCTGGAATTACTTTACCAAGCGGGCCCTGCTGACCCGGGACAAGAAAGAATAAAAGCCCGGGGCAGGGATGGATGCCCTGCCGGGGCTAAAGGCCCACCGGCAAAATACGATTGAGAGGAAAATATATGAACAAAGCGCAGGCCTCCCGCGCATGGGAAATACCTGAAAAAGAAGTTCAAAGAATCTGTGAAGCCATGCACCTGGACGCCGAAAACATCCCCGAGGACACGGTTCCAGTCTATTTGCCGGACCGATTCCACTACACCGATCCCCACCGGTATTACATTTATCTGCTGGACGCCATCTCCAACACCCATGTAGAAATACAGGGCATTGATAAGAATACCTTGGAAACCTGCGTGGCCCAGCTGAAGGAGAAAAAGCTGATCGTGCTGAAGCAGGGGGCCGACCCGGATTCCCTGGATTATCACGATTACCTGATGTCCGCGGAAAGGGCAACTTATAATGAATGGTACGGCTCTCTCATGAAGGAAAGCATGTCCGCAATCGACAGGATCATTGGTTTCTTTAAAAAGTGACAGCGCCAAAATCATCGCGGCCTTCTTCCCTTATTTCCATCGTGTTTTGGGTTCGCAATACCCATATTGTTTTGCGTTTTCTTCTCTCTTTTGGATTCAGCAAAGATAGATTCTCATCAGGCGGTTGACCCGCTGGATCAGCAGATGCTGCCGGATCAGGCCGCACGCTGATGTGAACGCCACCCCGCGCATCAGCAAAATGCCTGCCGCCAGCAGCGCGCACTTTCCCGTTTCTTTTTCCTGCAGAATATCCACATCAATCCGATCCTGCTGAACAGGGGTGAGACGGATGGTCAAACCCCGCCCCAGCCCTGCCCAGCGGATGATCTCCTCATTCCTGCTTTTTGCCTGCACGATATAAGCGCCGCTTTCCGTTCGCATCACAATGCAGCGCATCCCTTCCTCATAGGTGAGATGATCCTCCAGGATGTGGGCCATGGAGCGAACGGTGGTTCCGGGGCGAAGGCGCAGGTTATACTGCTTGGTCTTCATGCTGTTCCCCCTTTTCCGTCCACAGTCAGGACACCATGCTCTGCTCCACGCCGCAGGCCGTGCTGAGAATGGCGGCGTCGATGCAGTCGCTGACCTGGCTGACCAGATCGCCCGTCATTTGGGCGTCTGCCAACATACCGTGGCAAATGCTGCGGTCAATTTTTTTGGCATTTTTTTCGGAAAGAATCGACTTTTCCCGGATCACGCCCCGCAGAAGGAACGGGATATGCATGTCCATCATATAGTTCATGGCAGCTTCTTTTCCCAGTACCGCCACGATCAGGGACAGCACCGCCCCCGCAATCATGCCCGCCGGACCAATGGAGAGCAGCGCCATGCCGCTGCCGCCGCAGAGAGTGGCCAACACCACCATCAGAACGATGGACGCGACGGCGTGGATCACATGGATAAAATTGATGGAGATCGGCGCGCTTTTGCTGCTGCCGCTGTGGATGCATAGACGGCCGCAATCAATTTTGAAATCCGCATGATGCCTGCGGCTGATTTCGCACAGGTCCATTTCCACAGCGCTGATGATTTTTTCGCTCCAGGGCTCCGCCTGGGCCTCGATGGCGTTCTGCATATCGGGGGAGTGCATAAACGTTTCGATTCTGCGCCGCGTATCTTCCTCAAAATCATTCAGCGTGTCCAGCTTGCCATTGCGCCAGGCATAAAAGGCGGGCTTCACGCAGCTGTACAGGATGGACTCGGTCAGCGGCCAGCTGATACTGCGCACCAGTTCGGGAACCGCGTATTCGATTTTTTCATCGATGGCGCTGCTTTGCACATAGGCTTCAATTTCCCGCAGACATTGCGTCATGTTTTCATCCACGCTGCCAACGAACACCAGGCCGCGGGAAATATCGTATTCCGGGCTGTCGCTGACGATGACCCGGGAGGACGCGAACTGGTTGCGGCACAGATCCTGGAAAAACTGCATCCGGGAGGGGCCGCCGGTCAGGATCACCAGATCGGGCTCCTTGCGCTGCCTGGTCTGCTCGTAAACAGACACCAGGCTGTCCCGCAGCCGGCTTTCAAAGGATTGGCCGCTGAGCAGGGGGTGTGGCTGGGGAATGAGGAAATTCTCCACGATCTCCGGGGAAAGGGTCAGCTTGACCTTGTAGATTCTTCCGTTGCCAAACAGCTTCACCGTCTTTTCCAGGGTGCGGTTTTCTTCCAGAAACAAATCTTCATGCTTGAAATAATCTTCCTTCATATCCCGCACAGCCAGCATGAGTTTACTCTTTTTCGCTTTGTTCGCCTCGATCAGCGCCCGGATTTCCCGCGCCTGCTCCGGGGTTTCCTGCGCCTGCATGTCCAGGGAATGGAGCACGATCATTTCATCCATCATCCCGCCGCCCAGCTGCACGTTGCCCATGGTGGCTACATCGTATTCGTTGCCGTCCTGCACGTAGGCAAAATCCAGGGTGGAGGAGCCGATGTCGATGATGAGCACCGTTTGATTGCTCAGATTGGCATCGATTCCATTTTCAGCGCTGTGGAGGGCGTTTTCAAAGGCGGCCCGGGATTCGGACACGATCTTCACGTTTTTCATCCCGGCGTCCATCATCAGCTGCCGGTACCTCTCCCGGTCCTCCGCCTGCCAGCCCGCGGGGCAGCCGACGATAAAGCAGGCGTTTTCTTCGTCGTCCACATACGCGCCTACCTCCGCGCTTTTGCGAAGCTCGGCCAGCACACCCTGAACGAAATCCCGGATGATGCGGTCGGTTTCCGGGGCGTTTCTGAGGAAATCCCGCTTGAAGCAAACATGCACATCCTCGGCCTTTTCCTGGTTTTCCTTTACGGTATGGCCGATGACGGTGTTCCCCTCCAGCCTGGCCACGGCGCTCAGAAAGCTGCCGCGCCCGCTGACGGGAGCCACGTTCACGATCCCGATGCTGCCGTCCTTCGTCCAATGGATGCAGCTTTCTCCGTCGCCCAAATCAAAGCCAAAGTACATCATGTTTCTTTCTCCTTTCGTTCCGCCGTTGCCGTCCGCCTGAGGGGCGGTAAGCCGTTTTCCTTGGTACGGGTATAGCATAGCATATTTCCGTCCCCCTGCGTCTACTGGCGGTAGACGAGAAAAATGGTCAGAAAAAAAGCGCCGCCGGAATGGCAGCGCCAATCGTTTCTTCAACGTGGGGTCATTCTTCCCGGTCTGCGATGCTCAAATAATAATCCGCCGCTTCCCCATAAGTTGTTGTGATTTCTTCAAAGGAATAGCCGTATTTTTCAGCAAACGCCTCCGCCGTGGAGCCGGGATACCCAACGATCAGGGTAAGATGTTCCCTTGGCTCCAAGGGAAGAATAAATTGCATATCCGGATTGAAAGCCCACAGTTCCCCCGGCTGATTCAGTATTTGGTCGTCCGCCAGGATTTTTAACGTGGGCGGCAGAATGAGCACCCGCATTTCGCGGCAATAAGAGAAAGAATTGACATCGATATGCTCCATGCCTTCCCCGACCACGACATATTTTAGAGAGGGGAGCCCGGAAAAAGTGCTATCGGTCAGGCTGGTCAAGCTGCCGGGAATGGAAAGCGTTTGCACGCCGGTATCGCTCAAAGCAAAGCTGTCGATGCGTTTGAGGGAGTTGGACAGTGAAACACGCTTCAGCAAGGGGCAGCGCGACAAGGCGCCGTATCCGATTTCCTCCGCGCCTCCCAGCTCAATTTCCGCCAGCCTGGTGCCGTCGAACGCGTATTCGCCGATGAAGCGCAGCTGAAGGCTGGTGTCTACCTTCTCCAGAAGCGGACAGTCTTCAAAGGCGTGTGCATTCACCGACGCAAAAGCGCCGGAGGAACGCACACGCCGCAAAGTGGCGCATTGGCTGAATTCTCTTTCGTGAATGGTATCCTGGAAAAGGGGCAGGCATATTTCTTCAATTTCCGCCCCTTCCCCTTCCTGGCAGAAGGCGGATACGTTTTCCGTGCGCAATACAGGGCAATTTTCCTTTTCATTAAACCAGGGCACCCGCACAGCTTTCTCCGATACGGACTGGAAAACCGCAGTGCTGCCCTCCAGCATAATCCCCTGGGACCAAGCGTCGATGTTTTCAAACTGGATATAAGAGGCCTTTGCCATGGCTTCCCCGGAAGAACCCAGCCGACCGCCGAACACTGTCTGATTGGCCCAGGCGCCGTAATCGATTCTCAGGCCGTTCTCTTCCGTATCCATACAAAAGGAATCAATATCCGTCCATTCAAAAGAATCGCTCAGAAATTCCACCCAGCGCAGGGAAGAACAATCCAGGAAGGACGTGATATCCAGGCTTTTCAGGCTTTCCGGGATCACCACCCATTGCAGGCCGCAGCTGCAAAAAGCGGTTTCCTGAATGCTTTCAAGCCCTTTGGGCAGGGTGATGGAGGAAAAGGGGGCGCCATAAAACGCCTGCCGGGGAATGCAGGTGATTGCGTCCGAAAGCCGCACCTGACGCAGCTGGGCGCAGTCCGAAAAACAGAAGGGCCCGATTTCCTTAACGCCGTCCTCCATGCGCAGGCCAGTTAGATGATCG
This sequence comes from uncultured Clostridia bacterium, assembly GCA_946626395.1. Taxonomy (GTDB): domain Bacteria; phylum Bacillota; class Clostridia; order Christensenellales; family Aristaeellaceae; genus RUG563. The sequence continues at coordinate 623 of CAMOUF010000090.1, read as the reverse complement.
CACAGGAAGAAAGCATAGGCACCAATGGATTTCACGCTTTGGGGCAGGGAAACTTTCTCAAGACCGGAACAGCCGTCGAACGCGTGAGGGCCAATTTCTTCGACCCCGTTTCCCCAAGTGATCGAAGAAAGATTTTCACAGCAGGAAAAAGCGCTTTCTCCGATCCGCCGAACATCATCATAGAAAATGATTGCTTCCAGGGTATTATCTCCATAGCAGAAAGCATCCGGAATCTCGATCAGCTTTTCAGGAAATTCGATGGTGCGAATGTTTCCGATCAATACCTCCGGGCTGATCCATGTCACCGGTTTTCCGTTTACATAGGAAGGAATCACCAGCGTTTCCGCGCTGGATTCCAGGCGGGTGAGGGTAAGGCCGCTGTCGTTTTCTTCAAAGTCCATTTCGCTGCCGTCCACGAAACGCAGGTGGTTGGTTTGCGCGTAAACTTCCTGAACGCCGTTTCGCTTTCCCCAGATGAGCAAATCCTCCGCCGCGCCGTCAAAGGCGTTCAGGCCGATTTCCTTCAAGCCTTCGTTCAGGTACACCGTGTTCAGCCTGGAGCAGCCGTAAAACGCCTGGTCACCGACAGACTGGACTGTTGGCGGCAGGGTAACTTGCTCCAG
>CAMOUF010000089.1 GCA_946626395.1 uncultured Clostridia bacterium | reverse complement strand
CGGTGCGAAGTATATCTCTAGGGTTTTGTTGTTCGCTATATTAAGCGGCTCGCGAGCTGGGTTCAGAACGTCGTGAGACAGTTCTGTCCCTATCCATCGTGGGCGTAGGAATCATGAGAGGATCTGTTCCTAGTACGAGAGGACCGGAATGGACGCACCACTGGTGCAACTGTTGTCGTGCCAACGGCATAGCAGGGAAGCGAAGTGCGGATGGGATAAAAGCTGAAAGCATCTAAGCGTGAAACCCACCTCAAGAATAAGGCTCCCATCCTTTTAAAGGAGTAAGACCCCTGGAAGACTACCAGGAGATAGGTCAGCGGTGTAAGTGTGGTAACATACAAGCTTGCTGATACTAATAGGTCGAGGGCTTGATTTCAGCGAGACTGAGACGAAGGTCTAAGAGATGAAATGTCTTTCACTTGTGCAGTTGTCAAGGTGCGACAGCGGGCGAGAGTAGGGAGCGAAAGCGAGACGAAATCGTAGCACGCATTGAACTTGACGCGAAAGAACGCGGCGTACGGAAAGCGAGCAGCTTTTTAGCAGGGGATCGACCGAAAGGGACCCCAAGGAAGAGGAAGACTTCCAGAGGAAGCAACGATACCTTGGGCAAGTATGATGAGTGAAAACACCGACCTCAGCCCGCAAGCAGAAGACAAATCCGCAAGGGTTTGGATAAGATTTCCGGTGGCAATGGCGAAAGGGTCCCACCTGTTCCCATACCGAACACAGAAGTTAAGCCTTTCAGCGCCGATGGTACTTGGCTGGACACGGCCCGGGAGAGTAGGTCGCCGCCGGATTCCATTGAAGAAGCTAATCTATACGGTTAGCTTCTTTTTTGTTCTTGGAAATTCCGACGCAAAGAACCCTCCGGATACCCCGGGAGGTGAAAAGGCTTCGTTCTTGATTCACTGGTCTATTCTCAAGCTAAGAATCTCTCCGTGTTCTGTCATCAGGCGGATTCGTTCCGGCCAAATTTGCCGCCCTGGCATTTCGATCCTATAAGTGCAGGCCCAATAATCATTGTCCTTCCAGTGCTTCGTTGTCCAGGGATTCGGGCTGAACGTATAGTCCATGGAGGAATAGACCAGGGGTGCTCCGCTTTCATCCACCAGATGGATGGCGCCAAAGCGTTCCACCAATTCCTGGGCAGCTTTCCGGGTATTATGATTTGGAATCAGACTGATATCAACAAAGGTAGTCAGCTGCGAAAAGCGAAGGCGATGGATACGCAAAGTGCAATCGGTCAGCTCTACGCTCCCTGTATCTGCTTCCTTGGCAAAATCGTCTCGATCCAAGGCTTTCGCCTCCTTCTGTAACGTTCCACCTATTAGACGTTTCAGGATGCCTAACCCGTATCTTTATGATGAAATAATTTGATACAAGGATAACAATACTTATTAAATTAAGAAGAAACACACCTCCCTGCGGAATTGACGGAACGTATTCACGCCTGCCAGGAACAGAAGAATATGAAAAGCCCCCGGCTTTGCCGGGGGATCATTCCGCCGTATGGATCAAATTATTGAGAAATGGATTCTTCCATCCAGTTGGGATCTCCCTTGCCAATGGGAAGATCAAGCCGCAGGGAGGCATTGTTGATGGTCATGGAATAGGCGATGTTTGGCGGCGTGATATCCTCTGTGCCGTCCAGCTTATACCATGTTTCCAGATCCACCCGATAGGGGTCCCAGGTCAACAGGATCAGCTCCAGATGATGCCCTTCCGCCATAGTGTACACCGTGGGCTGGAAGTAGAAGGTATAATCCTGCTCCAGGCCGGAGATCAGGCCACAGGACTGGAGGGTGTATTCGCTGGAAGCCTTTCCGCACCCGGGATTCTGCAGATCCGTCCAGGCAATGGAGATCATTTTCCGGGGCTGGTTCGTCTGCTTCAGCCGCTGGATCAGTACCAGGCCGGAGGCGATGTCGTAGAACTGATCCAATGATTCTCTCGTAACCCTTTCGCCATCATCAGAGCTGCGCATGTACGCCTTGAAGGTTCCCGCGTCGGATACGTCCATCAGAACGGCGGTGATCATGAGGCCGTCCAGATTCTCCTGTTCCGAATCCAGCTTCACATGCAGCGCCGGAACACCCTGAATGGTGGTGTTTGCGGGCACATCAAAGCGATAGACAGCAGCCAGGTTATCGGGCAGAATGCTGTAAAAATCCTCCTGATTGCCGGTGCTCAGCACGACCTGGTAATTGTCCTGAAACTCCAGGAAGAAAGCGCCCATCTCATCCGAATGAACGGTGGTGGTTTCGGTTTCCGCTTCCGTCGTCAAGGACAGCGCCTCTGCCCCCGGCCAGTCCGGATAAGCCTCAAAGACGCCGTCGGTATTGTTCTGCGCCATCACCGCGGGCAAGCTCTCCGCGTTGTTGTCCACGCCGTAAAGATAATGGCTCAGCCATTCGTTCATGATCTCTTCCCAGAGCCGGCCGTTCACGGAGATCCCGCTCATATTATTATGGCCGTCCTGATGCAGCACCAGCTTGACCGTTTTTCCCGCCTTCTGAAAGGCTTCCACCATCAATTCCGCCTGGCGGGTGGTGACGTTCGTATCATTCAGGCCGGAGACCACCAGGGCGGAGCATGCAATATGGTTTTCCTCGTCGGTGGTGTAGTCCATTTCTTCCCAGATGGGGGCGTAATTCCCGTTGGTTTTTTCCTCCTCTGTGGCGATGGTCCAGAGCCAGGAGCCGAATTCCGGATTGATCACCTCCCATTGGTCATCCAGAAAGGCTGCTCCAGCGTTATTGGCGGCCAGGGAATCCGTGTAATTGGTTTGGAGGCAGATGGGAATGCCCTGGGAATTGGTATAATCATACCAGCTGGCGATCCCGGCAAAGGGAATGATCGTTTTCAGGCCCTTCACGCCGGTCACGGCCACCTCAAAGGGAATCGTTCCGCCGTAGGAGCATCCGGTCATGGCCACATTTCCGTTGCACCAGTCCGCTTTGATTTCCATATTGGAAGTGGGATCGGTGAAGGCCCGCCGGTCGCCCGTCAGCCATTCCACCACCGCCTTATGGCTGTCCCGCTCCAGCTTCGTGCCGCATAGCTCGAACCCCTCGGAGCCATAGGTGCCGATCCCGCTGGCTTCCACCACCGCAAAGCCGCGAATCAGAAAATAATCGTAGTCATTGGCATAGCCAAAGCCGATGGTTTCGTCCGGCGTCGTATAATCCCACTGATTGTAATCCGCCTTCTCCGCGGCTTCCGCGGAGGTCATGATCCCGGCGGGCTCCCGCTTTTCGCATTCCTGATAGAAGCGGCTTTCATCAAAGTACTTTTCAACATACAGCTTTCCCATGTCGTTTTCATACCGTTCAACTGTTCCGGCTCCATAGGGCGTCGGGTCATAGATCACGGCCGCCTTGTACTTACCCTCCACGGCGGCCCGGGGAACCTGAACCAGCGTCTTGACCAGGTCCGCCTTTCCGTCCAGATCCGTATCATAGTCCGTTTCCACCCACACACAGAACCGGAGAATGTCTTTTCCTTCATTGGTATAGTCATCATCCCGCAGATCGGACCATTCGATCACCGGCTGAAGAACGCCGTTTTCCACCTTCAAAAAGCCCGGCTCCTCTATGGTTTCCGCGCAGGCGGACGTCAGGAACAGGCACAAAAGCAGCAGCGCTCCCATTATCCGCGCCCAGGCGGCGGCCCGTTCTGTTTTTAGGATATTTCTTTTCGGGCGATTTTGATTCAAAACAGTTGTTTTCCTCCTTATCGCTTTTGTCAAAACGCAGGGGACCGTGCCTTCGCCTTAGGATCAGTCCGGGGACGTTTCCCTGTATACAGTTAATATCATACTCCCATGCGCCTTGTTTGTCAAAGAAAGGCGCTTTTTCCAGGCGCAATTTTCAGCTTCTCTTCCTTCGGCGTCTCAGGAGCTTTATACGATAAAAACCTGGAAAACCGAACGTGGTTTTCCAGGGATGAGTCAGCCATTCACTCCTTCCGGGGATCGCCCCAGAAGAAAAGGGCCACGGTGCCGGGGCCGGTATGGCTGCCGATGGTGGTACCGATGGAATTGATGAGCACCTTGCCGTTGAGCTTGGGGAAGGCAGCTTCCACCAGGTCCGCCACGGCCCGGGCGTCCTCCTCGCAGGCGGACATGGATATGAAGCATTTGCCGTTGTAATCCGCGCCATTTTTGGCGTGGGCCTGCATCTGCTCCACGATCCGGGCGATGACCTTTTTCTTGGTGCGCACCTTTTCCCGGGGAATCAGGCGGCCCAAATGATCCATGTTCAGCAGCGGGCAGATGCTCAGCGCCGTGCCGAACCAGCCGGCGGCCCTGGAGATGCGGCCGCCCTTCACATAGAAGGTCAGGTCGGTGGAGAAGAACCAGTGGTGCACCTCCAGCTTATGGGTCTCCGCCCATTCATGCAGGGTGTCAATATCCATGCCGCCGTCCCTTAAGTCGGCCAGGGTGTCCATGAGCAGGCCATAGCCCGAGGACGCGCCCAGGGAATCCACGATGTAGATTTTCCGGTCAGGATATTTTTCCTGCAATGTTTTTTGAGCGATCATGGCGGAATTGCTCACGCCGGAAATGCCGCTGGAGAGGCAAACGTGCAAAATGTCCTTGCCCGCCTCCAGGAAGGGGGTAAAGTACTGGACGAATTCATCCTCGTTTACCTGAGAGGTGGAGGTTTCCGCGCCGTTTTTCATGGCGGCGTAGAAGTCCGGGAAGGAAATGCTTTTGCCCAGGTCGTCGGCGTAGGGCTTGCCGTTCAAATAAAAATGGAAACAGATATAATGAATGCCGCGCTTCTGAAAATGTTCCGCGCTTAAATCGGCGGTGGAACAGCAGCTGAGAATATAATCCGGCATGAATCAAAGCCCCCTCTTCTATGCTTTTGTGATAGAAACCACAAGAGCATTATAGGGGAAACGCGGTTTTCTGTCAAGCGCGGCGCGGCCTTTAAGGCAGACAGAACAAGTTGACATCCTCGGATTGGAAGCAGTACATTTCCTGAGAGGAGTCCGCGGGGCCATAGGCAATGATGGGGCCGCAGCCGGAGAAGGCGTCCAGGGAAACGCCGGAGCAATCTTCGGGAAGCCGCACATAAATCAGGTTCGGGCAGTTGGCAAAGGCCCCCGCTTCGATGGTTTTTACCGTGTCCGGAATGATCATGACCTGGGCATTCACCCCGCTGAAGGCATCTGCTTCGATGACGGAGAGCCCGCTGGGCAGCGTCAGGGTGGCGGGATTTGCGGGCAGCATCACGATGGGAAACAACGTTTTGTTGTAGTTGTAACCGATCTGCGCCGTCAGCACCGTGATGTCGTACAGGCGGCCCGGCGTAAACAGATGGGCAGGCAGATCGTAGTTCCAGCTTTGTTCTTCAAAGAAGCGGGCGTTCTCGTCGGCATAGACGGTTTCGCCGGTCCAGTGATCCCGGATGGCGGTCTGCACGAAAACAGCGGTTTGGGGGGCCACATAGAAGGACAAATCCTGTCCCTCGGTCCAGGGCGCGCCGGCATTCATATAGATGCGGGGCCCCCACAAATCGCCCTCCGGCGCGGTGACAGTCACCTGGCGCACTTCGGTATAAGGCGGCGCCGCTGGGTAGGTCACTTTGATTTTCACATAGACGGTTTCCGCCTGGTATCCGAAGGAATTGAATACATCCAGCGTATCCCCTTCCGCCTGGAAGAAGGGGGCCGAGTTCGTTTCCACGGCTGGATCGCCGTTCCACCACAGGTCGATGCGCTCCGCGCCGGGGGCCATGATAAAGATTTGCGTCCCGATGGCGGACAGGTATTCGTCCTCGATGTTGGTGATCATTCGCTGGGTGACGTTTTCCACAAAGCCGGTGAGGTTTGCGCTGATATAGCCCGGCCTGTCCACACTGATTTCCACCCGGTAGCGGGTGTCCGGCTCCAGTACGGCTTCCCCGGGGGTGTGGCGGCTTTCCCGGTTCCACAGGGAAAGGGGCTCCGTGACGGGCACTGTCCAGGTGTCGGCGCTGCCCCAGGCGTGCCAGGTGACGAATCCGTCCGCCTCCCGGATCACCCGCAAATCCATGGACGCGTCCTCCGCCAGCCCCGTTACGCTGACGGTCAGGGCGTTCCCATGATCCAGCACGGAGGGAACGGTCATGCTCACGGCCTGCTCCCCAAAGGGGGCCTGAGCCGTCACGGCAATGGGATCGCTGAACGTCCATTCCGTATCCCCGGGATACTTGACCGCCGCCCGATAGCTGAATTGTCCGGGCTCCCGGCTGGTTCTGCTTTGTACCAGATCATTGGCGCCGCTGCGCTGGATGATCCAATGATCATCCTCCCAGACGGACAGCTCCGCCGCCCCCGGCGCGTACACGGAGAAGGTCACCGTGTCCCCTGTGATGAGCGTACAGGGGTATACGTCAAACCGCAGGGCGGGGGCGTTTTCCCGGGTGACGGTGAAATCCACTTTCGTGTCGCCTTCTTTCCAGCCGGTCAGGCCCAGGGTGGCGGTGACGTGGAGGGAGAAGGGCTCGGATTTATTGTCGGGGTTTAAGTTGGCGGTGGGCACGCGGAGGACGTTCACTCCGTTCCAGTCGTAGAGGTGCCCGTAGCCCTGGCCCCAGGGGTCATAGTAAGGCGCGGCGTAAAAGCGGATGCCCTCCCAGGCGGCGTAATCGTCCAGGTTGATGATGGTGGCGGTGATCCATTCGCCCTGGGTATAGGATGCTTTGTCCAATTGCACCTGGGGCGCGGGCAGCTCTCCCAGCCGCAGGCAGTCCACGCGCACCACGTTGCCGGTTTGGCTCCAGGATAGATTGTTCCAGTCAAAGCCGGATTGGTTCACGTCGTCGGCGGTCACGGGGTCCAGGGTATATTGAGCATGGAAGAGATACCAATTCAGAGGAGAATAGCTGTTCACCACCCAGGCGTAATCCGCTTCATTTCCCAGAACGTATTTCCAGTCCGTGCCGCTGAAAATCCTGAGGGCAGTGGCGTCCATCGGGCCCTGCACCTGAATGTGGGCGGTGTCGTGCACCGGCAGGGTCAGGGCATCCGCGCAGCCGTTCACCAGGGTGGTTACATTGGAGGGGGCGGCCCCTTCCTCCGTGACCAGCACATGGCAGTTAAAAGCATAGCCGTGATAGCCCCGGGCGAAAAGACACAGGGAAATCTCATAATGCTCGCCCGCCGCCAGCACGTCCTCCCCTTCGGGCATCAGCCAGGCAAAATTGCCGGAACCGCTGGAAGCGGGCATTTGGGCGGGAACGGTGATAACGGACGCGGGATCGCCCCAGGAATGCCAAACGCCCTGGCCATCCCCAACGCGCTTGACATTGAGATCCCAGCTTTGGTATCTCGATGTGTCCCCAAGGCGCAGGGTGATCCCTTCCCCATAGGGGATGGAGGCATCCGTTTCCACGCCGCTGCACTGCACGTCGCCGTAGGGCGCGGTGACCTCCACGGTCATCTCGTCGCTGTACAGGGTGGAGGCTTCTCCCGTTTCATCGTCATAATAGGTGGCGGTGGCGTAATAGGTGTAGGAGCCGCGGAACTTGTAGCCGTAGCTCGTCGAGCCTTCCTCGCCGTACGTGGTCCAGATGGTTTTGTAAGGATCATGGATGGCGATTTCCGACGCGCCCGGGGCATACACGCTGAGGAGATAATTGTCCCCGGTGATGGCCGCAGGATTGCTGACGGAAAAATTCAGCGTGCCCTGTTCCGGCTGGGTAACGGTAAAGGGCACGGTCGTGTGCTTTTCCGGGTAGGCGCTGGTGAACACGTTCACATACAGGGTGAAGCCCTCCTCCCGGCCCGCCGGGTTCAGGCTTTGGGTGGGCACCCAGATGGTGCCCAGCTCGTTCCATTCATAGGTTTCGTACCATTCGCCGTCCGGCTCATAGCAGGGCGTGGCGGTGATTTTGAAGCCGTGATCCCGCAGATAAGGTTCATAATCGCTCATGTTGGCGATACGCACGGCGAGAAAATCCCCCCGGGTCACTGTGCTTTCATCCAGCGTCACCTGGGGCAGGGGGAGGCCTGTCTCCTCCACAGCGCCGTCAACCTCCCCGGAGCCCACCGGGGAATTTCCGCTGTACGCGGCTCCCTGCTGGATCTGGAGAAAGCCATCGTTCAGGATCGTGCCCTGGTTATACAGGGCGCTGTCGGCAAAAACCTCCACCCTGGCATCGGGCAGAATGGCCAGCTGGCAGCCCGCCACCGTCAGGGCCGCGCCGTCCTGAATCCGAAGATAACGGGCCACCGCGGCGTCCTGGGTCAGGGAAAAGGTGTCCTGCACGAACACCTGGGGGAACCTTTCATCGTTCAGGAACCGGAGCAGGGCATCTTCGTCCAGCGCGCCGCCTGTGAGGCTGGCTTCGTTTGCGCCCAGCTCAATGCTTCCGCTGTTGACAAAAATGTTGGGCGCGTTCATCAGCGTTCCCTGGCTGGCGTCCAGGCTGCCGCCCCGCACCCATACCTGGGAAACAGCGAAGATTCCGTGCTCAAAATCCACTTGGCTGTTGGTGGTCAGGGAGCCGTTTTCTCCCAGCTCCAGCGATGCGCCTTCCGGAATTTCCAAACTCAAAAAATGGAAGTTCACGCCATCCGGCGCGTCAATGATCAAGGCTTTATCCACAATGGCCTGCGTTCCGCTGGGAATGGATATTTCATCCTTCACCAAAATGGTGCCCACGTCGGGGTTTTGCAGCGCCGCGTCCATTTCGTCCCAGGTGTTCACTTCCAGGGTAAGCAGGGCGGACTGTGAAAGGGGCTCCGCAAAAGCGCCATAGCGGCTTGGAATCAGCAGCACAGCTAAAACCATTAGCCACGTTACCACGAGCCTGCGTATATTCATTTCTATGTTCTCCTTTCGCTGAATAAGAAAAGCTATCATTTTCCATTTCTATCCTATCATGGAACAACGCAAAAAAGGTGGGCAGCCTGCCCACCTTGGCGCGTCTTTTTTATTCT
>CAMOUF010000088.1 GCA_946626395.1 uncultured Clostridia bacterium | reverse complement strand
TGGCCCGCTAATCACCATCCGCTTTCTGACGCGGAGGCGCGGGAAGCCATTGCCCATATGCGCGGGAATTATGTAAGGAATGCAAAGGGCGGTATTTATCATCTGTGCCTCGCTGTCTGCCGCGCAGACGATCCCCACACCATCATGGGCTGGTGCGGGCTGGACGGCAGCAGAAATCGAGCGGAACCGGAAATCTTCATCCTACTGGATGAACCGTACCGCGGCAAAGGCTACGGCACGCTATGCGTAAAAGAGCTGCTTCGCATTGCCGCTGAGGACTACGCGCTTCCCGGCGTGCATGGCGGCTGTGCCAAAGAGAACATCGCTTCCGCCCGGGCGATGGAAAAGGGCGGCATGATGCAGTATGGGACGGAAGAAAACGGCGATCCACTGTTCAGGTTCTGTGCGAATACCGCAGCTTGTCAGGAGGGAAATACCTGTGGATGACAATTATGTGAAGTATATGAAACGCTGCTACGAACTGGCAATCAGCGCCGGGAAAAAGGGCCATGATACCTTTGGCGCGGTGCTTGTGCATAATGGGGAAATCCTGGAGGAAGCGGAAAACACGGCAGACTATGCCCGTAAGATCTTCGGGCACGCGGAATTCAATCTGGTGCACAAATGTGCCAACAAGTATTCCGATGAAATCCTGGAGCACGCCGTCGTATATACCAGCTGCGCTCCCTGCGAACGGTGTTTGGCTGCCATTGCGTCCCTGGGCGTGCATCAGATCGTGTGCGGTGTGTCCTACAAAGAATTCAGCAAGCTGCTGCCTTTTGATTATCAGGCAGTGGATCGCGAAGGGCTGCTCAGGCAGTTGGGTATCCAAATGACGCTCACGGAATCCGTGCTCGAAGAGGAAGGTATGCACGTGTTTGAATGGTGGGGCGGCGAATATCGCCCGCTGGAGGAGCTCATCGCGGAAATGGATGAAGTGAAAGAGAAACAGGGATAGTGTTCCTTTGTATACCGGGAATGAAAGCTTGATGGCCGCATGAAGACAAAAAAGAGAGGACAGGAAACGGACGCCAGAGGCTGAGGCGGCCCGCCGGCTTGCCTTTTTTGCGCGGGGGGACTATACTTCCCAGGCCGGAAACATCCGGCCGGAAGGAATATCGGCAAATGAAAAAGGTGGTTCAGTTCCTGCGCAGGGAGCTCATGCTGACCCTGTCCCTGCTGGCGGCCCTCATCGCCCTGGTGATTACGCCGCCCACCCCGCAATTGTTTCGGGATATCGACTGGCGGACCCTGGGAACGCTGCTGATGATGCTGTGCGTGCTGGAGGGCTTCAAGCAGGAAAACGTGCTGGAACCGGTGGTGCGCCTGGCTTCCCGGATCCGGAGGATGACCTCCCTGACCCTGTTCCTGGTCTTCGGCGTATTCTTTTCCTCCATGTTTGTCACCAACGACGTGTCGCTGATCATCTTTGTTCCGCTGACCATCCTGCTGTTCCGCAGCGGGGACAGGGAACGGTATATCCTGCCGGTGATTTCCATGGAGAACATCGCCGCGATCCGCGGCTCCCTGCTGACGCCCTTCGGCAGCCCGCAGAACCTGTTTCTCTACGGCCGGGCGGAGGTCAGCGCGGGACACTTCATGCTGCACATGCTGCCCCTGTGCGCCTCCTCCGCGCTGCTGCTGGCGGTCTTTGTCTTTTTCCTCTACCGGCGCAATCCCCGGGAGGAGATCACGGTGGCGCGGCAGGAGAGCCTGCGCTCTGCCGGCGGGCGTGTGCGGCGCGCGGTATACCTTGCGCTGTTTGCAGTGATTATCGCGGTGATTGTGACGCGGACGTCCCTCTGGCCCTGGGCTGTGGGCCTGGTGCTGGCAGCTGTCTTTGCGGCGGACCGCCGACTCCTGCTGAAGGTGGACTATGTGCTCATCATTACTTTCTTCTGCTTCTTTATCTTTTCCTCCTCCATCGCAGCCAATCCCCATATTGCCGGGGTGCTGAAGCGTGCGGTGGCGGGCAGCGAGTACTGGTGGGCTATCGGCCTGAGCCAGGTGATTTCCAATGTTCCGGCCTCCATCGTGCTCTATCCCTTCTCGGAGAACTTCGCGGGGCTGATTTACGGCCTGGACACCGCCGGGCTCTGCTCCCTGATCGGCTCCCTCGCCTCCGTGATCAATTACCGGATCTACGTGCGGGAGTATCCGGGGCAGGGCGGGAAATTCGTCAGGGTCTTCACCCTCGTGAGCTGGGCGTTCTTCCTGATCGTGGTCATCCCGGGCTTCCTGCTGAGCCGGTGGAAGTTCTTCTGACGGCGTTTTGCGGCAGTTTCCTTTTGATTTGACTTTCCGGCCGCTTTATGCTTATATAGTTTCCAGAAATCTGTTTACGCGCGGCAAAGAAAAGAAAGATTCATCCGGAGGAAGTGAGCACTATGTGGAATACCGGGTTTGTGATCCCTGGCCTGATGGTGCTGGCGATCCTTCTGGTTTACTATTTCGCGCGGCCCCGCCTGCCCACCCGGCTCAACAAGGCGTTCCTGGCGGTGGTGGCGACGGATATTGCAACCCTCACCATGGATTACCTGGCATCCGAGGCGGACAATCATTACGGGACGCTGCCCCTGCCGCTGGTCTCTGCGCTGAACCTGGTTTATTTCGTTGCGTTTATTGCCCGGACTTTTGCCTTTTTCCGGCTGACCATTGTCCTGATGAAGCTGGACCGTCCCGGGCTTTCAGCCAAGAAGGGGCTGGCGTACCTGATTTTCCTGATCAGCGAGGGGATCGCCCTTTCCAGCCCGGTGACCGGGGCGGTGTATTCCGTGGATCAGGCGGGATATCACGCAGGCCCCCTGTATTCGGTGCTGCCGGTCAGCTCTTTCCTCTTCCTGGCCTGGGGAGTTTCCCTGGTGCTCCTGTACCGGAAACGCATCCGCAAAGGAACGTTTATCAGTGCGCTGGCGTACCACCTGATCCTGGTTCTGGGCAATATCATCCGGATACTGTTCCCCCAGTACCTGGTCATGAACATGTTCTGCCTGCTTTCCATCCTGGTCATTTTCATTTCCTTTGAAAACCCGGACCTGTACATCACCGACCGGGGACCGGCGTTCAACACGCGGGCTTTCACCGAGTGGCTGGAGGAGCCCCTGCACAGGAAGAACTGCAGGATCCTGGGCTTCGCTATCCGGAAATACAACGATGAGCGGAGCATGTACGGCGGAGCGCAGACGGATCAGGGACTGGGGCTGATCATCAACTGGCTGGTCAGGCAATTCCCGGACCTGCTGCTTTTCTACCTGCGGGGCGGCAATTTCTGCCTGGCCGGGACGGAGGAATCGGATTGGGAGAGCATCCGCGGGGAAATTCTCAACCGGTTCAGGAGCCCGTGGCAGGCGGAGGAAACGGATCTGTACCTGGGAGTGACCTGCGTGGAGATGGGCCTGTCCGGAAACGACGCCCCGCCGGACCGGATCGTGAATATGCTGATCTACGCGCTGGATGAAGCGGGCGAAAGCGCGGATATCGAGCAGACCCTGATGCCTGAGGAAACATTGAGGGAATTTGACCGGCATATTGAGGTCAAGCGCCTGCTGGACCAGGTGCTGGACCGGGACGGGGCGGAGGTGTTCCTGCAGCCGATTACAGACAGCGGTACCGGGAAGATCATTGCGGCGGAGGCGCTGGCACGGATCCGGGACGATGAAGGGAAGATCATCCCGCCGGGGCTGTTTATCCCGATTGCGGAAAAGAACGGATATATCAACCTGCTGGGGGAACAGGTGCTGCGGAAGGTGTGCGCTTTCATCCGGGATCATGAGCCGGAAAAATCCGGGATGCGATGGATCAATGTCAACCTTTCCCCGATCCAGTGCATGCACAGCCGCCTGCCGGAACTGTTTGCCGGCATCCTGCGGGAGTACGGGGTTCCGGCTTCCATGATCCACCTGGAAATCACGGAGGAATCCATGGTGAATTACACCAAGCAGGAGAGGCAGATTGAGGAGCTGCTGCGCGGCGGTTTCCAGATTTCCCTGGATGATTACGGCTCCGGGTTCTCCAACCTGCACCAGGTCAAAAAATACGCCTTCTCGAATATCAAGCTGGATATGAGCATCGTATGGGACTACGTCCGGGATCGGGACGCCCTGCTGCCCGCCCTGGTGAAAGCCTTCGGGGAGATGGGGCTCAGCGTCACGGCAGAAGGGATCGAAACCGGAGAAATGGCCGAAGCCATGAAGGAGATCGGCTGCCATTACCTCCAGGGGTATTACTATTCAAAACCCCTGCCGATGGAGGAATTTGCCCGGAAGTACCTCCGGGAGCCGGCATGATGACCGGGATCCCGGGGATGTTAAGGTCCCGGGGATTTTGATATTATTCCCACTCGATACAGGCAATTGCCTCTTAAACAATTTTGATTATGTTCTGTATCTCCTGGTATCATTTCTTTATCAGTGTGATAAAGAGGCCGTCCTAGCTGCAGCGCCTCCTGCCTGGATGATGCTGGATCTTTTGTATACAAAGAATGTCCGTTTAGTAAGATCAGTTCTCTATTTCGATTTTTCCTGTCTTGTGCTTCCCCGCCATATGGGATTCGTGCGGATATGTGTCCATGAATATGGCAGCGCCGGATTGAGGATCCGGGCCAGGAGAATATCGGCAGCCATGCGGCCGATTTCGATGCTGGGGATCTTCACGGTGGTGAGGGCAGGCTCCACCAAAGCCGATTGGGAGGTGCCGTCAAAGCCGGTGACCATGATGTCGTCGGGAACGGACATACCTTTTTTCTTGATGGCGCTCATCAGATGAATGGCCAGGTAGTCGTTGGCGCAGACAAAGGCGTCGGGCAGCTCGGGCATGCGATTGATTTGAGCGATCAGCCAATCGGGATCGTTGTAGGGGGAAGCGTCCGGGGCCAGGATGCAAAGGCGTTCATCCAGCTCGAGCCCTGCCTGCTCCAGACCCAGCCGATAGCCGAACCAGCGCTCGTAAAAGCTGCCGCAATGCTCCTTGTCGCCCACAAAACCGATACGGCGCGCACCCAACGCAATGAGCTGCTTCATCAGGGCGCTTACGCGGGCAACATTTTCCATGGAAACAAAATCGCACGG
>CAMOUF010000087.1 GCA_946626395.1 uncultured Clostridia bacterium | reverse complement strand
GGAAAACGTGCCCTGCAGGCTCACCGCCAAATTCCGCTATCGCCAGCCCGACCGGCCCGTGACCGTGACCCGGTGCGGCAATACCCTGCGTTTTGTGTTCGACGCTCCGGAGCGGGCGGTGACCCCCGGCCAAAGCGCCGTGATCTATGACGGCGAACAATGCCTGGGCGGCGGGATCATCGCTTCGGTGGAAAGGTGATATTTTCCCAACAGGTTCCTCAGAACCGTTCTTTTCGGAGGACGGTTTTTCTTTGTCAAAAAATATTACAAGAAAATGGCATTTCTATCATAATTTAGAAAATAGATTGTAACATTTATCCTTGCACAGTTGACAAAACTGTAATGATATCGTTATAATATCCTTGGGCAGAAATGCCTATTACGAAGAAACGGTGAGAAGCATGAAAACAGATGTTTTGATCGTAGGCGCTGGCCCGGCGGGGATTTTTACCGCCCTGGAGTTGCTGCGCCAGGGAAGCAGGAAAAAAATCGTGATCGTGGAAAAGGGCGCGGCCATTGAAAACCGTCACTGCCCCAAGGTGAAAACGGGCCGCTGCATGAACTGCAAGCCCTATTGCCACATCACCACCGGCTTTTCCGGGGCGGGCGCTTTTTCCGATGGCAAGCTGAGCCTGTCCTATGAGGTGGGCGGGCAATTGCCGGAATTGATCGGGGAAGCCTACGCCCAGCAGATGATCGATTATACCGACAAAATCTATCTGGACTTTGGGGCCGACACCCATGTGGAGGGCCTGGGGCAAAACGAGGAAATCAAGAAAATCCGTCTGCGGGCCATCAGGGCGGGGCTCAAGCTGGTGGACTGTCCCATCCGCCATTTGGGCACGGAGAAGGCCCAGATCCTGTACGGCGAAATTGAACGGTACCTGATGGACCACGGCGTGGAAATCCTCTTTGGCTATAACTGCCTGAACCTGCTGCTGGAGGAAGGCGCAAGGTGCGTGGGCGCGGTAGTGGAAAAGAAGGGGATCGAAGAAGAAATCCGTGCGGAGCACACCGTGGTGGCCACCGGGCGGCGGGGCGCGGACTGGCTGGAAAAGCTGTGCGAGGAGCACGGCATCGCCCATCAGCCCGGCACCGTGGATATCGGCGTCAGGGTGGAAGTGCGCAACGAAGTCATGGAAACCGTGAACCGGGTGCTGTACGAAAGCAAGCTGGTGGGCTATCCCAAGCCCTTTAAGGACAAGGTGCGCACCTTCTGCCAGAACCCCGGCGGCTTTGTGAGCCAGGAAAACTATGACAACGACCTGGCCGTGGTGAACGGCCACTCCTACAAGGAGCTGAAAACCGAAAACACCAACCTGTCCATTCTTTGCTCCCACAATTTCACCGAGCCCTTCAACCAGCCCATCGCTTATGCCCAGAAGGTGGGCGAGCTGACCAACATGCTGGGCAGCGGCCATATCCTGGTGCAGCGCTTTGGGGATATCCTGGACGGCAAGCGCACCTGGCAGAAGGAATTGGCCCGGGCCAATGTGCGGCCCACTCTCACCGACGCCGTGGCGGGGGATATTACCGCCGCCATGCCCTACCGCGCCATGACCAACATCATTCACTTTATGCAGGCCATGGACGAGGTGGTGCCGGGCTTCGCGGGCCCGGAAACGCTGCTGTATTCCCCGGAACTGAAGTTCTATTCCAACCGCATCAAAATGAATCCTTCCCTGCAAACGAACATTGCGGGCCTCCATTGCCTGGGCGATTCCAGCGGCTGGACCCGAGGCCTGATGATGGCTTCCATGATGGGCGTAATCATGGGGCAGCAATTGGCAAAGGAAGAAGAATAAAGAGGAAAAGCAAATGAAAAAGAAGCTGATATTGATTTTGCTGGCGGCGGCGCTGTGCCTTCTCTGCGTTTCGGGCCTGGGGGAAACCTATGAAACCATGGCCCTGGGCGATACTGGAGAAAAGGTGCTGGAGCTGAACCCCCGCCTGCGCCAGCTGAACTACACTTCCACCCGGGCCAGCGATCAATTCACCGCCTCCACCGAAGCGGCGGTGAAGGCCGTGCAGGCCGCCTATGGGCTGGAAGAAACCGGCGTGGCGGACGCCAGAACCCAGGAAATTATTTTCGGCACCTGCTACCGTCCCCTGAAAAAAGGGGATACCGGTGAGGATGTGCGCCAATTGCAGGAGCGGCTGGGGGAGCTGGGCTATTATTTTGGCAATATCACCGGCAGTTTCCTGGACGGCACAACTGTGGCAGTGATGACCCTGCAGGGGGAAAACAGCCTGGAAATCACTGGTGTGGCCGACGTGAAAACCCAGGAAAAGCTGTATTCCCTGGCCGTGCGGCCCACGCCCACGCCTACTCCGGTACCTACCGCCACCATCGTTCCCACCCCGTCGCCAACGCCGGGGCCGTATCAGGCGTTCAGCCAAACCCTGAAATACGGCTCCACCGGCGCCAACGTGCAGAAGGTGCAGCAGCGGCTGATGGATTTGGGCTTCTTTACCTATAAGAAAACCACCACCGGATATTACAAAAACACCCAGTCCGCCGTGGAAGCCTTCCAGAAGCACAACAGTCTGGAGGCCACCGGCGTGGTGGATGAGGATACCTGGAACGCTTTGTTCAACGATCCTTCCGTGGCGGACGCTTCCAGCCCCGCCAAGCCCGCCTTCGAGCCTACCCCGGTGCCCTACTTTTTCGAGGTGGACGTGGCCAATCAGGCGGTGAAGGTGTGGAAATACAACCGGGACACCAAGGACTATACCGACCTGGACCGCTGCTTCATCTGCGCCACGGGCACCAAGCGCTATCCCTCTCCCTTGGGCACGTTTACCCTGTCCGGCCGCCGGGCGGCCCACTGCAAGTTCCCCACCTGGGGCGGCGGCGAAGCCCGCTGGTGGACGAAGATCACCGATGAAATCGCCTTCCACAGCGTGCTCTATGGCGACAGCAGCGACGATTTTTCCCTGAAGGTGGGCTCCTTTAACGGCCTGGGCAGCCGGGGCTCCCACGGCTGCATCCGTATGACCGTGGCCGACGCCAAATGGATTTACGATCATGTGAAGCCCGGCATGAAGGTGTGGATTCACGATGACGCCGCTCCGGACCCGGAATTGAAGGCCCTGGTGAAGCCCGGCAAGCTGAACACCAAAACCATGATGCCGGAGGTGACCCCCGCCCCGGACGCCTATTGGTATGACAGCAATACCGTGCCCGCGGAAGCGGCGAACGGCGGCATGTACAAAGGCGCCAAAGGAGAAGCGGTGTATTGGCTCCAGATGGCGCTCAAGGAACTGGGATATTATCAGGGCACGCCCTCCGGCCAGATGTTGGAAGGCACCCAGAAGGCCCTTTGGGCATTTCAGAAAAGCAGGGGCTTAAAGACCAAGGACGTGGTGGATGTGGAAACCGTGGATGCCATCGCCTGGGCGGTGAAGGGGCTGCACGCTACGCCCACGCCGTTGCCCACCCAGGCGCCCACGCCCATTCCCCGGCCCACCTCCGCGCCGACCCCGGAATCCTACAGCTGGACGCCCGTGCCCGCTCAGCCTTCGCCCACGCCGGGCATTTAACTCGTTTGT
>CAMOUF010000086.1 GCA_946626395.1 uncultured Clostridia bacterium | reverse complement strand
TGATTGCGCAGCTTGGCGTCCAGGTTGGACAGGGGCTCGTCCATCAAAAACACCTTGGCGTCCCGCACCATGGCGCGGCCGATGGCCACGCGCTGGCGCTGGCCGCCGGACAGGGCCCGGGGCTTGCGGGTCAGAAAATCGGTAATGCCCAGGATTTCCGCCGCGTTGGTGACCTTTTCAAACACTTCGTCCTCGGGCATTTTTTTCAGCCGCAGGGAAAAGGCGATGTTATCGTACACCGTCATGTGGGGATACAGGGCGTAGTTCTGGAACACCATGGCGATGTCCCGGTCCTTGGGCTGCAAATCGTTGACCACCACACCGTCGATTTCCACGGTGCCGCCGGAAATATCCTCCAGCCCGGCGATCATGCGCATGGTGGTGGATTTGCCGCAGCCGGAAGGGCCCACGAATACCACGAATTCCTTATCGGCGATTTCCAGGTTAAAATCATGCACCGCCGTTACTTTATTGTCATAGACCTTTTTTACATCGGTCAGCTTTACGCTTGCCATTGCGTGATTCTCTCCTTCCTCAATTGCGAAGCATTCAGAGCGCAGCGCACAAAGCGCGGCTTACAGATTCATCACGATTATCCTTTCACCGCGCCGCCGGTCACGCCTTCCACATAATACTTCTGCAGGCACATGAACAGCACCGTCACCGGCACGGCCACCAGCACGCCGCCCGCGCAGAACATGGTATAGCGGGTAGCGATCTGGTCCTTGTTCAGCCAGTTATACAGCCCCACAGCCACGTTGCTGCCCGCGGAGGAGCCGAAGGCGATGTACCGGGCGAACACGAAGTCGCCCCAGGGGCCCATGAAAGCAGTCAGCACGGTATAGATCACGATGGGCTTGGACAAGGGCAGGATGATCTTTTTCAGCACCTGGAACCTTGTCGCCCCGTCCACCCGGGCCGCCTCGTCCAGGGATTTGGGGATGGTGTCAAAGAAGCCCTTGGACACATAATAGCCCATACCGGAGGAGGCCACGTACACCAGGATCAGGCCGGGCACGGAATTGGCCTGGGTCATGCCCAGATCCTTAAGCACCCGGTAGAGGATGATCATGGTGAGCATCCCGGGGAACATGCCCAGGATCAGCATGAAGCTCATGAGGGGCTTGCGCATTTTGAAGCGGAAGCGGGAGAGCGTATAGCTCATGCACAGCACGATGATGGTTTGCAGCACGGCGGTAAACAGCGCCGCGATGAAGGTGTTCACATACCAGCGGGGGAAATCTGTCTGGAACAGATTTTTATAATTATCCAGGCCCCACTGCTGGGGGATCACATAGCCCACCTGCCAGGTACTTTCCACCCGGAAGGACTGGAGCAGGATGCACACAAAGGGGATCAGCCAGATCACGCTGATGCAGATCAGCAGCGCGTAAATGGCGGTGTTGCCCAAGGCGCGGGAGGCCTTGAGGCCCATATGCCGTTTCACCGGCCCGGAGGACGAAGCAATTCTCTCTTCACTCATCACTGGAAATCCTCCTCATTCTTGATGGACGGCAGCACATTATAGACCACCAGGGAAATCAGGGCCACCACCACGAACACCAATATGCCCACCACGGACGCCAGGTAATACTGGCTCTCCGCGCCGGTGGTGATCTTGAACAGCCAGGTGATCAGCAAATCGGTGTAGCCCACGCTGCCCGCCGCGGAGGAGGCCGCCGTGTTGGTGGGCGCGCCGCCGGTGAGCAGGTAAATCACGTTAAAGTTGTTCATGTTGCCGGTAAAGCTGGTGAGCAGGTAAGGCCCGGTAACGAACAGCATATAGGGCAGGGTGATCTTAGTGTACTGCTGCCATGGGTTGGCCCCGTCGATGCGGGCGGATTCGTACAGATCGGCGGGAATGTTCATCAGGATACCGGTGGAAATCAGCATCAGGTAGGGAATACCGATCCAGATATTGATGAGGATCACGGTGATTCTGGCCCAGGTGGGATCATCCCAGAAGGGAAGGGCCTCGCTGATCCAGCCCATGCTCATCAGGAACCCGTTGACGATGCCGTTCTTGGCAAACATCTTGGAAACGTACAAAAGAGAAATGAACTGGGGAATGGCGATGGTCAGCACCAGCACGGTGCGCCACAGCTTCTTTAAATGGATGCCCTTTTTGTTGATGGCCATGGCCACGAACATGCCCAGGAAATAGTTGGTGAAGGTGGCAAAGAAGGCCCAGATCAGCGTCCAGGACAGCACCTCCCCAAACGTGGCGGCATAGGACTGGGTGCCGCTGCCCCCCGCCACCTGCCAGGACAGCATGGTGTTGAAGTTGGTCAGGCCCATCCAGGTAAACAGATTGTTGGAATAGCCGTCGTGGGTGCCATCGTAATTGGTGAAGGCCACCAGGATCATGAACACGATGGGCAGCACCGTAAAGATCAGGATGCCGGTCATGGGCAGGGCCAGCAGGGTCTTATGGAACTGATCGTCCACCATGGAGCGAAGATCGTCCTTGCCGCTGCGCAGCTTCTTGCCGGAGGCCAGAATCTTTTCGGCGATCTTGTTCTGCTTCACGTTCTGCCGCCAGGTATAGATGAAAGCGATGATGAAGAAGATGGTCAGCACGCCGTAC
>CAMOUF010000085.1 GCA_946626395.1 uncultured Clostridia bacterium | reverse complement strand
GCATTAGGCATTAGGTAAATACTGATCAATTCAAAACAATTTATTTTTATTCGATTGCTGGCAGGACGACTTGTAGGGGCGGATAATATCCGCCCGCTGAGAGAATCGTTTCGTGTACTGGGTTTTCCAACATTCGGAATGCCAGCTTTTTCGGGCGGATGATATCCGCCCCTACATCTTGTCTTGTCTCTATGATGTGTTTCTATGCAAGATGCTGAATTGATCAGTGCTTACCTAATGCCTATTGCCTGTTACCTATTCCCTAATGCCTAATGCCTGCTGCCTATTGCCTCATCATTGAATCCGCTCCGAAAACACCTCCGGCTGAACAAATCTTTTTCTTTCAAATCAGGATCTTTTTCTTTCAAATCAGGATAGATTATTGCAAAAGCACAGCACCTCTGATATAATCGGAAGGAAATCAACCAAAAGCGACGGGCCGAAAGGCGGAAAGGAAAGAAAAATGAGACGGTTCCTGTGCTTCTTCCTGGTTCTTTCGCTGCTGTGCATCCATCCCGCGGGGCAAGCGGCAACCTATACCCGTGTGGAAGATACAGCAGTGGCATTGATGGACATTACGTTTACCTGCGGCTGCACCCGCACGGGAGCCGGCACCATGATCGCCGTGAACGGCCTGATCACAGCGGGGCATAACTTATTATGCCACACACACAATAAGACATTGAAAACCTGCACCTTCTACTTTGGATACGCCAAGCCGAACGATTGGTACTACAAATACAATGGGTCGTTCAGATACGCGTATTACTGCAATTTTTCCTCCGGCTATTCCAGCAAGGACGACATCGGCTACGTTGTTTTTCCTTCCAATGTCGGAAACAATACCGGATGGTACGCCTCCACCGTTCAGGACGATTACGGGCTGAGCTGGGAATACACCAATATCAGCGGCTATAAAAATAACCGGAAGACCAACGACTGGAACCAGATCACGGTGGTTGACAGCAAGCAAGTCAAATGGCCCCAGTCTTCTTCTTTTCAGGGCAGCTGCGATGGCGGCCCGTTATATTGGTTTTATGAAGGGCTCGAATATCCCCAGGTGATCGGCGTATATACCTCCTCTGACGGCAGCATGGGATATGGACGGAGGCTGACCAATCAGATATTCAGCGACATGAGAGCGGACGGCATAAAATTCAATTGACACAGAAAAACCAGCGGGATACCATCATGCGGTCCCGCTGGTTTTTTCTGTGCAGTTTTTATTCTCCCCGCAGGGTGCTTTGCAGATACCCCGCCAGGATGGGCACGATCCGGGTATCCTTGCCGCCCTTCATGACCACCACGTCGGCGTCGTGGATATAGTTGCGAATCCAGCGGTCGTACATGGGCTTGACGGTGGACAGGTACTGGTCGGCGATATTGTCGATCTGGCGGCCCCGGTCCTTGATGTCCCGGCTGATGCGGCGCAGCAGGCAGATATCCGGCTCCACATTGATATACAGCTTCAGAAACATTTTTTCCCGGAGGCGGGGATCATAAAAGCAGTGGATGCCTTCCACGATGAGCACCGGGGCGGGATAGACGATTTCCTGGGTATCGCACCGGGCATGCTGGGAGAAATCATACGCCTTCCGGGTGATTGGTCTGCCCGCCAGCAATTCGCACACGTCGTGGTACAGCAAATCGTGGTCAAAGATGCCGGGTTCGTCGTAATTCAAATGGGTGCGTTCCTCGAAGGTAAGATCGGGGTGATCAAAATAATAAGTGTCCTGATTGAGCACCACGCTTTCCACACCCATATCCCGCACCAGCTCGTCTGCCAGGGTCGTTTTGCCGGAGCCGCTGGCCCCGCATATGCCAATGAACAGCATTTCATCCGTACCCCCTTTTTCATTTCCACCAAAATACCGCATTTTTCGGCGTTCGTCAAGGGGCTGGCAGCGAGACAACTGAGATCATCTGAGACAAAGGCAGTCGTACCAGTGGACATACCTTTGTCCGTTGAGGGTCAGCTGTTCATTGTCCGGCAGCAGCTCCGACCATTTCTTTTCATACCGGTCCATAGCCCAGTCGTCGCGGTTAAACCTGCGCCACAGCACGGTATGCCCGTCACGGTCCAGGTATTGTTCGCTGATCATGCCTTCTTCATACATCCCCAGATCCATTACGCACACCGTGTCGTATACATGGCCGTTCATCCTCAGCTCGCAGCGCTCTGCCACGTCTGCACAGCCTTCGGCGGAAGCCTGGATAACAGCGCCTTTCCTTTCAATTTTTCCCTGGGGAGAAAGATGAATCGGCATGCCGCGGTTCTCCTCCCCAAAGCCCCAATTGTCCATAAACGCGTCCCCATCCAGGAAGGTGGTCAGGGTGCGCACGCCCCCTTCCGTATGCTCCGCGGACAGGAAGCGGGTATAGCCGTCCTTTTCCTGAGCAATGAACAGCCATTCCTCCTGACCGCCGGTGGAAGCCGCCACCGCGTCCTTTATGGGATCGCCGTCTTTTGGGGCCGATGGAGACGGCAGCACCTTGGCCCGGATGGCCACCCCGTCCAGCCCATGAACACTGGCCGGGCCGATGACCGCCATCTCATAGGACACATCCAATTTCCGGGAGGGCAGGTCATACATGCCCCACAGCAGTTTTTCCCCCAGATGGGGCACGATGAACCAGCCCGTCATCTCCTCGCATACCACAGAAAATGCCGGTTCATTTTTCCAGGTGATCGAATATTCAGGCAGCACATTGGGCAAACGCATTTCCTCTGTTTGTTTCATATGGGTTCCTCCTTTGGGCGGATAAGGATACGCGGCGCGAAACCGCGTGCGGGCAGCGTTCATGCGGCTTTTGACGGTGCCCTGGGGGATTTGAAGCTGACGGGCAATGTCCTTTTGGGACAGCATCTGCTGATAAAACAGACGCAGCATCATCCGATCCCGCTCCGGCAGCAGCACCATCGTTTCCTCCACGGCGGAATCCTCCGGCGCAGGCGCGGCCCGCTCCGGCAGATTCTCCGTAAGAACGACCTTGCCGGCCGCCCGGGCCCGATACCAGTCCGCACATTTTCTTCTTGCGATGCCAAGAATCCACGGGAGAAACGAGTCTACGTTCCGAAGCCCGGAAAAGCCCTGAAAAGCAGCCAGATAGGTTTCCTGCAAAATATCCTCCGCGTCCGCGTAGTCGCTGATCCTGGCCTTGACCCAGCGCTCCACCGCTGTCCTGCTGGACAGGAGCAGCGATTCAAAATCTTCCACAGCTTTTCTTCCCTTTCTTTGCGTTTGAAAACCGGTTTTCACTGATATAGTCGTATTTCACAGGCAAAAGGTTCGTCTGAAACAGGGATGTTCAAAATTTTTTTCGTATCTGTTCAATCGCAATCATTTGAAAAACACTTTAAATCACCAAGTGAGGAGTGAGGAATGAGGAGTTAGGAGTTGAAAATTGTTATTGCGCGAAGCGCAAACTATTAACTCCTCACTCCTAACTGATTTAAAGCGTTCTTGATACGACTGAAAAGTTACT
>CAMOUF010000084.1 GCA_946626395.1 uncultured Clostridia bacterium | reverse complement strand
CGTGCCCGCGATCACCTTGAGGATGCCCATGGCCATGGCCACCTTGATATCGCCCTCCACGGCGCAGGCGGTGCCCTGCTTGATGAGCATGGAGAAGGCGGGGATCAGCATGCTGTCCAGCTTGCCCGCGATGCCCTGAGCGTAGCCGTCATAGTGGGAGGCCACGAAGCCCAATTGCTCGTCCTTGCACCACTGCTCAAAGGCCACCACGTATTTCGCCATGTCCCACACTTTTTCGATCGTGCCGCCGCCCTCGATGTCGAAGGTGTCCAGGATGTCCTGAGCCTTGGCGCGGATAGCGTCCTCATCGGTAATGTTGTCGGCGATGGCCCACATCTTTTCCCAGTCAAACTGCTTGGTGTACAGCCACATGCGGTGGTACAGATTGGTTTCGTCGATGTAGAGATCCATCATGCCGGGATAGGGCCGGCCGATCTGGGCGATGTTGGGGTTGCGGAAACGGCGGCGAACCTGGGCGGCCTTGCACCAGTCGATGATTTCCGCTTCCACCTGAGGGTCTCCGCCCTCCACCACGCCGGTGATGACCGCGTGGCGCTTGCCTGCCCGCTCCAGGTCGGCTACCATTTCGCCCACGGCGCCGCAGGCGTACAGGGTGCCCAGCCAGGTGGGGGTGTCGGTGGTGGCGTAGTCCGGGGCCTTCATCTTCTGCACGTTCACCAGCACCACGGGCACGTCCAGATCCCGCACGGCGGGGAGCATGTTATAGGAAGTGGCATAGGTGAGCAATTGCAGGATCACCAGATCCACGTCGGCGGCCCGGAACTTGTCGCCCGCGGCCATGGACTGCTCCTTGGTGGTCACGATGCCGCCGTCGATGAGCTCCACAGATTCAGGAATCAGCTTTTTGAATTCCTGATACTGGCCTTGGAACTCCGGCACCAATTCGGGGAACTGGGGCAGATACGCGCCCAGCGCGATGGCGAACACGCCCACCCGGGCTTTGGTTTCAACTAACATGCTTCTTTCCTCCTCCTTATGGATTGGCGTTCATTTGGATGCGCAGGTTGCCGATGGCGGTGGCCTCGATGGGCAGGGCGATGACCTGCTTGCCGGTGGCCTCCTCCGTGAGGCGGTTGAGGAACGCGTTCTTGGCTCCGCCGCCCACGATGTACAGCTTTTGATAGGTTTTGCCGGTGTTGCGCTCAATTTCCTCGATGGCTTGCTTGTAGGAAAGGGCCAGGGAACGGTAGGCGCAGCGGAAATACCCCATTGCGCACTTGGGGGGATGGGGCAGCTTTGCGTCAAAGGCTGCCTTCATGCTTTCCGGGGCCAGGAAGATGGGGTCATTGGCGTCCACGGTGTGGTCGAAATGCTTTTCCTCCGCCTCGGCGGTGATTTCGTTCCAGGGCTTGCCGGGGCATACTTCGTCCCGCAGCCGGTTCACCAGCCACATGCCCATGATGTTTTTCTGATACCGGGTGTAGCCCACGCCGCCCTCGTTGGAATAATTGGCGGCAAGGCTTCCTGCGTCGGTGATGGGCTTGGGCACCTTCACGCCCAGCAGGCTCCAGGTGCCGGAAGAAATATACAGCTCGTTGCCCTCCATGGGAATGCCCTCCACGGCGCTGCCGGTGTCATGGGTGGCGCAGAGAAGGCATTTGATTCCCTTGTATTCGCCCAGATACGCCCCCGGCTGGCAGAGGGAGCCAAACAGGTTTTGAGGCAATCCCAGAGCGCTCACGATCTCCGGGTCAAATTCGCCGGTTTCCGCGCTGACCATGCCGCCGGTAGTGGCGTTGGTGTATTCGTGGGCCTTCACGCCGCAGAGCTTATAGAGCAGGTATTCCGGCATGAGCAAAAAGTCCGTGACCCCTTCCAGCCTGCCCGCCAGCTTGTCCGCGTACAATTGATAGATGGTATTGAAGGGCTGGAATTGAATGCCCGTGCGGCGGTACAATTCCTGGAAGGGCATTTTTTCATGGACTTTTTCAATGACCGCTTCCGTCCTGCCGTCCCGGTAAGCGTAGCAGGGCAGCACTTCCTTGTCGCCCTGCATGAGCACATAGTCCACGCCCCAGGTGTCGATGGACAGGCTTTCGATTTGTGGAAACGTCTTCAGCGCTTCGTCAACGCCCTTTTTCACATGGGAAAGCAGGGCGTCAATATTCCAAATCAGATGGCCGTTTTCCTCTTCCACGCCGTTGGGAAAGCGGTATACTTCCTGGGTTTTGATGTTTCCCTCTTCCTTCCAGCCCACGATGTGGCGGCCGGAGGAAGCGCCGATGTCAATGGCAAGATAGTGTTTCATGGCATCGCCCCGTTTCAATTTCTTTTTATCCATCAATCAGTATACCATTTCTTTCTTCCTTTGGCAATTCAGAAATGGGAAAACGATGTGAAATAAATACGAAGGATGATCGCTTTGCAGACGGGACGGGACAGGGAGCGGCCCCGTTCTCCCGCCATTTTTACAGGGTCACCGTGAAGGTGGTTCCTTCGCCCTCGGCACTGTGGACGGTGATCTTTCCTTTATGAGCTTCCACGATGCTTTGGGCGATGGCCAGGCCCAGGCCGTTGCCTTCGATCTCCCGGTTATGGGAGGAATCCACCCGATAGAACCGGTCGAACACCCGGGCCTGGGCTTCGGGGGGAATGGCGGGGCCGGTGTTGTGCACCCGGATGATCCGTTTGTCGCCCTTTCCTTCCAGGAATACGGTGATTTTTCCTTTGTCGTCGGAATACTTTTCTGCGTTGCTCAGCAAAATCACCATCAGCTGCTTGATCATTTCCTCGTCGCCCACCACCGTCACGCCGTCCGGGATATTCAGGGTCATTTCCTTGCCGGTTTCAAACATGGAGCTTTCAAAGGGCAGCGCCACCTGCAATAGCGCCCGGCTCAAATCAAAGCGCTGGGGCTTTGCCTGCACGGTGCCCTTTTCCATCCGGGCCAGGGTCAGCAGGTTTTGAATCAAATGGTCGGTGCGCTGAACCTCCGAGCGGATATACTGGAGGGACTTGCTGTCGCCCGCTTCTCCGGCCAGGGCCTCCGCGTTGGCGTTGATCACCGCCAGGGGCGTTTTCAGCTCATGGCTGGCGTCCCATACGAACTGTTTTTGCTTTTCCATGGCCTCGTCCACCGGGCGGATCAGCAGCCGGATCAGCAGGATGGCGGCCAGGCTTAGCAGCACGTCCTCAGCCAGCGCCACCAGGGCCGTCACCCGGGTCACGTTCTGGGCGCTCTGGATTTCCAGGCGGCTGTCCACGGCAATCAGCATCCTGCACCCGTCCTCCAATTCCGTGAGCCGGTAAAACTGGGTGCCGATCAGGCCGGATTCTTTTCCGGCGGCTAACACGGACGCGGCCATCTGCTCCATTTGTTCATCGGTATACAGATCAGTCCGGTCGCTTTTCCAGGAAATGATTTCCCCATCCTGATCCAGAATGATGGTATAAAAATTGGACAGGCTGGCAGCGTTGGTCAGCGCCGCGCTGCTGTTCATCCGCTCTCTGCCGCGGCCAAAGAAGGTCTGGTTTTCCAGCCAGGGGGGCGGATTATCTTCCGAAAAGCTGCGCCCTCCCTCCGGGGGCTGGGTACCCTCAGGGGGAACCGGCGGCGTTTCATTGTTTCGATAGCCGTTTAACCCTTCCCGGTTCATCATGGCGGGGCGCTGGCCGTTGTTTTCCGCCAGCATGGTCAGCACCTGTTCCGCCTGCTGCTCCAGGGCGTGCCAGTTCATCCAATTGATGGCCAGCACCACCCCGGCGGAGGCCAGCAGCAGCCCGGCCAGCACCAGCAGGATCATGCGGCGGGTCAGCCTGCGGATCATGCTTCCTCCTCCAATGCATAGCCGATGCCCCGGCTGGCTTTGATTTTCACTTTGGAGCCCACGAAGGTCAGCTTCTTGCGCAGGAAGGACATATACACCTCCAGATTGCTGTAATCCGCTTCGCTTTCATAGCCCCACACCCGGTCGAAAATCGTTTCCTTGGGCAGGATCTGCTTGGGGTTGCGCAGGAACATTTCCATGATCTGATATTCCTTGGCCCCCAGCTTTACCGATTCGCCGGTTTCTTTGTTGATCAGCTTGGCTTCCTGCTGGTTTAACTGCAAATCGCCAAAGCACAATTCCATGACCGGCGCATCCTCCCGCCGCCGGGTGATGGCCCGGAGACAGGCGGTCAGCTCCGCCATCTGGAAAGGCTTGGGCAGGTAATAATCCGCGCCGCTTTCCAGTCCCCGCACCCGGTCCTCCAGGCCGGAACGGGCGGTGAGCATGCACACAGGGGCCTTGATCCCCTTTTCCCGCAGCCTGCGCAGCACCTGAAACCCGTCCATGCCGGGCAGCATCACGTCCAGGATGATGGCGTCGTAAATCCCGTCCAGGGCATAGTCCAGGCCGTCCGTGCCGGTATATACCGGGTCCACGGTAAAGTTTTCTTTTTTCAGCACCTGGCAAATGGCGGAGGAAATGCCCTTTTCATCTTCTACCAATAATACGCGCATAGGGGGCGCCTCCTTTGATGGGGTTATTTCACTCTGAATTGTTTGAGCAGTTCCTTCTGCTCCTGGGAAATCCGATAACTCTCCACTGCTTTCTGGATGGTTTTATTGTGTGCCCAGGGAGACAGGCGGCGATCCCGAAGATAGGGGAGGGTGGCGTCAAACTGCTTGGCCAGGGCGGTGGCAAAATACCAGGCCACCATCATGTTCACGTAGTATTCTTCCGACCGGACAGCGGCCGCCTTCTCCAGATAAATTGGTTCAAAAGCGTCGTCCAGAAAATGCTGCATCAGCATCCCCAGGCCAAAACGGATGATATACGGATGCTCACTGTGAAGCCAGGTTTCTATGGCGGGCAGCAGTTTTGCTTTTTGCTTTTTGAACACTTTGGGGGATAACTGGTCGCAGGTGGCCCAATTGTCCACGTATGGCAGAAAGGCGTTTACCCCCGTAAGGCACCTGTCAAAATCCTTTTCTTCCGCCAGCAGAAAGGCGTGAAGCTGGTTTTCGTCAAAATAACGATGGGGGAGAGCGGAAAGAAAATCCGCTGCTTCCCTGGTTCCCTTCATTTCCTTCGCCAGCGCCCGCAGGGCCGGGGTCCGTATGCCCAGGATGCTGTCTGGGGCCACCGTGGGCAGCAGCTTCTTTTGCAATTCCCCGTAGGGCTTTTCCTGCAGGGCAAGCAGCCTGGTCAAGATCGCGTTTTCTTCCATGCGCTTCTCCATCCATTCCTGGGGTTTTTTACGTTGCTTCGCTGAGGGCCTCTTCCGCTTCCTCCCAGTCGGCATAGGCCTGGGCCAGGGTGTCCTTTAAGCGCTGATATTCTTTGGCTGCCGCGGCGGCCTTTTCCGGCACGGAATAGATTTCCGGGCTGGCCATCAGCGCTTCCTGACGCTCGATGGCTTCTTCGGTGTCAGCTACGTTCTTTTCCGCCTGCTTCACGGCCTCTTTCAAGGCTTTCAGCTGTTCCTTGGCCAGGCGGATTTTCCGCTTTTCCTTGCCCGCTTCCGTGCGGGTCATATCGGCAAAGCGGGGGTCCTGGCCCTGCTGAGCCTGCTCCCATTGGAGCTTGGCCATATAGTCGTCAAAGTTGCCCAGGTATTCCCTGATCCCATCCTCTGTCAGCACCGCCACCCGGGTAGCAAACCGGTTGATGAAATAACGGTCGTGGGACACAGCCAGGATGGTGCCCTCGAAATTCTCCAGGGCATCCTCCAATACCTCCCGGCTGTCCATGTCCAGGTGGTTGGTGGGCTCGTCCAGCAGCAGCAGGTTATCCTTCCTGAGCATCAGCTTGGTCAGGGCCACCCGTCCCTTTTCCCCGCCGGACAGGGTATGGATGGGCATGAACACGTCCTCCCCTGTAAACAGGAACAGGCCCAGGGCGCCTCGCACCTGGCTTTGCTCCAGCCGGGGGAAGGCATCCCATACCTCGTCCAGCACCGTCTTTTCCGGGTGTAGGCTTTCCTGTTTCTGGTCATAATACCCGGTATCCACGTTGGCCCCCCAGCGCACAGCGCCGGTGTCTGGGGCTTCCTGGCCCATAAGGCATTTGAGCAGGGTGGATTTGCCGATTCCGTTGGGCCCCAGCAGGGCCACCCGGTCCCCGGCCCGGAGGGTCAGGTTCACGTTGTGAAAGAGGGTTCTGTCCCCAAAGGACTTGCTGAAATCCCGGATAAAGAGCACGTCGTCCCCGGTGCGGCGCTTGGCCTCGAACCGGAAGCGCACCTGATGCTCGTCCTCAGGCCGCTCCAGCCGCTCCACCTTTTCCAGCCGCTTTTCCCGGCTTTCGGCGGCTTTGATGGATTTTTCCCGGTTGAAGGATTTATACCGGGCGATGATGGCTTCCTCCCGGGCGATCATCTTTTGCTGCTGTTCCCAGGCCCGCATGCGGATTTCAAAGCGCTCCGCCCGCTGGGTCATATAGGAAGAATAATTGCCGGTGTACTGCTCCAGGACGCCCAGGAGCAATTCGGAAATATGGGTGCATACATGATCCAGGAAATACCGGTCATGGCTCACCACCAGCAGGGTGCCCTTGTATTCGCCCAGATAGTTTTCCAACCAGTCCAGGGCGGCTAAATCCAGGTGGTTGGTGGGCTCGTCCAGCAGCAGCAGATCGGGCTTTTGCAGCAGGAGCTTGGCAAGGCTCAGCCTTGTCAGCTCCCCGCCGGACAAAAGGCGGGCGGGCTGATCAAACTGATGCTTCTGAAAGCCCAGGCCGCTGAGCACCCCCTGTATGGAGGACTTCCAGCCGTAGCCGTCGGCCCGTTCAAATTCGTCGTTCAGGCGCTCGTAAGTGTCGCCCAGGCGTTTTAATTCCGTTTCCCCGGCGGAGGCCATTTCCTCCTCCAGGGCCCGCAGCTTTTTTTCCAGGGCGAACACCGGCTCATACACCTTTTGCAGTTCTTCAAACACGGTGCTCTCGTCCTGGACGGCATACTGCTGCTCCATATAGCCGATGCGGATGCCCTTCATCAGCGATATGCTGCCGCCGTCGGCATGCTCCCGCCCGGCCAATATGTTCAGCAGGGTGGATTTTCCGCAGCCGTTCACGCCCACCAGGCCCATGCGCTGATGATCCTGAAGGGTCAGGCTCACGTCCTTGAGCACCACATTGCCTCCAAAGGCTTTGTGCAGGTTTTGAATGGTCAAAATGATCATGATGCGCTCCCAAAAGTATAGAATAAGCAATCGAAATAAGGGAGTGAGACAATCCCTTCGGAATACGAAAAGAAGGGCTGACGGGAATATGTCAGCCCTGGAAAGCCATGCGAAGCAAGCTGCCTTATTTCACCAGCAGTATCACAATCGCCAGCACCACAAACACGATGGAAGAAACCTTGGTGGCCAAGGCCAGCTTGCCTTCCAGGGTATTGTTCTTGTTCTTGCCAAAGAAAGTTTCGCTGCCGCCAGTCAAAGCGCCCATACCGTCAGAATCGCTGTCCTGCATCAGAACGGTCACGATCATAACGAGAGCGGAAATCACCATCAGAATGTCCAGAATTACTTCAATAGCACTCATTGCCTTTGTCCCTCCTTGATATAAGCACGAAATGTATTTTAGCACAGAATGGAGAAAAATACAAGCACTAAATGACATTTATACAGAAATTCGCTGAACGAATCATGGCTGGACGCGCTCTCTGTTTTCTGTTATAATCAGTTCAGCAAGAAAAGGAGGAAAATGATGATGGCAAAGGTTCTTTTGATCAACGGCAGTCCCCACGCCAAGGGCTGCACCGCTTTGGCCCTGGAGGAAATGATTCGCGTTTTTCAGGAAGAAGGCATCGAAACCCAACTGATTCACGTGGGCAATAAGGATATTCGGGGCTGCGTCTCCTGCAACGCCTGCTCCAAGCGGGGCAAATGCGTGTTTGACGACGCGGTGAATGAAATCGCTCCGCTGTTCGAGGCGGCCGACGGCCTGGTGGTGGGCAGCCCGGTGTATTATGGCTCGCCAAACGGCACATTGCTTTCCTTTCTGGATCGGCTGTTTTACAGCACACCCTTTTCCAAGCATATGAAGGTGGGCGCGGCGGTGGTCAGCTGCAGACGGGGCGGCAATACCGCGTCCTTTGACGTACTCAATAAATATTTCACCATCTCCGGCATGCCCGTGGCCTCCTCCACCTATTGGAACCAGGTGCACGGCTTCACCGCCTAGGACGTGAAAAAAGACCTGGAAGGGCTGCAGGTGATGCGGAACCTGGCCCGGAATATGGCCTTCCTGATCCGCGCCGTGGCCGACGCGAAAGAAAAATACGGCCTTCCTCCGGTGGAAAGAAAATTCTTTACCAGCTTCCCGGACGGTAAATAAGGGAATCGGGCTGCGGATGTCCAGATTTCCTGTTCTATCGGGAACAAAACAGCCCGCCCCTTCGTTTTATGGAGGAAGAAAAACTGCGGGAGGAAATGAACATGAAAAAATACAGTTGCCTTGCGATGCTGACTGCGGTGATCCTGCTGCTTGGAGGCCTGGGGGCTGCTCAGGCCAAAATCCTTCCCCCCTACGGGGAGGGCCAGATCGGTCTTCAGGCGGTGGTGCTGTGCGAAACGCTGACAGTGCGGCAGGAGCCCAGCGCGTTATCCCCGGCGCTGAAAACGCTGGCCTACGGTACCCGGATCATCGTGCAGCCGCAAACAGGGGGATGGGCCCAATGCTTTCTTTCGGATTCTGAGGATGAGGGCCCGGCGGGCTGGGTCAACGAGGATTATCTTGCCATTGATCCCGCCTGGTATCAAACGGAGGGCAAAACACCGGTTTACGCCTGGAACGACACCATGGCCCCCAAAGTGGCCCTGCTGGATGAAAACACCATCCTGCCCATCTTGAAAGAGGAGGAGGAGTGGCTCGTGGTCAGCCTGCGGGGCGCGGCGGGCTGGATTCAAAAAACGGACAAGGACTGACCCTTGGCCTGCTCAAAACAAAAGATACGCAAAGCCCCCGTTCGCATCAATTGCGAGCGGGGGCGCGCTTGTTTTTACAGCTCCACGATTTCCGCGTTTTCAATGGCGGTCTGGATCAGGGTTTCCTGATCCAGTTGGCTTTCGCCTTTTTCGATCAGGGCGATTTTGGGCTTGGTGGCGGGATGGCGGGGCGTGAACACGGTGCAGCAGTCTTCATAAGGCAGGATGGAGGTTTCATAGGTGCCGATTTTCCGGGCGTACTCCATAATGTCGATTTTATCAAAGCCGATGAGAGGCCGGTACACCGGCATGGTTTTCACCACCTCGTTGGTAGTGATCAGCGCTTCCATGGTCTGGCTGGCCACTTGGCCGATGGATTCGCCGGTGATCAGCGCCATGGCCTCTTCCTTCTGGGCGATGCGTTCGGCAATGCGCATCATGTAGCGCCGCATGATCAGGGTGGTATAATCCTCGGGGCATTTTTCATGGATCTGCATCTGAATGTCCGTAAAGGGCACCACGTACACCTTGAGTCCGCAGCAGTATTCGCTGAGGATTTTGGCCAGATCCAGCACCTTCTGCTTGGCAAATTCGCTGGTATAGGGGAAGGAATGATAGTGTACCGCCACCAGCTGCACTCCGCGCTTGGCAATCATGTAGCCTGCCACCGGGCTGTCGATGCCGCCGGAGAGAAGCAGGGCTGCCTTGCCGCCGGTGCCAACCGGCATGCCACCTACTGCCGGGTATACCGTGCAGTACAGATACGCCTGATCCCGGATCTCGATGGACAGGATGTGTTCCGGCTTGCGCACGTCCACCTTCAAATGGTCTTCGTTGCGCATGAGCACATATTCGCCTACCTGCATATTGATCTGGGGAGAGGTAAGGAAATAGTGCTTGTCCGCCCGGCGGGCCTCGACCTTGAAGGTGCCGGTCAGGCCCTGCATCAGCTCATTGGCCTGTTCACAGATGCCCTCAAAATTGTCCTTTTCCATTTCGATAGCGGGAGCGATGGAATGCACGCCGAACACTTTGCTGACCCGCGCCATGCAGCCTTCCAGATCCTGGGCGTCGCTGATAAAGATGCGGGCGTCGTGAAGCCATACCTGGCCCCCGAAGGGCTTGGCCGCCTCCTTCACCCGCTTGACCAGAGCCTTTAAAAAGTAAGGCCGGTTCAGGCCCTTTAAATAAATTTCGCCGTAGCGAACCATGAGCAGCTTTCGCATGTCGGTTTTCTTCCCCTTCGTTTTTTATCTTCTCTGGAACTTGGACAGCACCGCGTACTGCCTTTGGATGACTGCCACCGTTTCCCGCATTTCCTCCGCCGTGTTTTCAGGGGAGAGGGAAAAGCGCAGGGCAGTTTCCGCGTATTTCTGAGGCGTGTTCATGGCCTTTAATACCGGGCTCACCCGCTGCTTAAAGGAGGAGCAGGCGGACCCCATGCCCACATATACCCCTTCCCCTTCCAGGGCGTGGAGCATGGTTTCGGAGCGCACCGGGGGCAGGGACACGTTCAGGATGTGAGGCGCGGATACATCGCTGGCCGGCGCGGGGCCGTTGACGGCAGCCTCTGGAACGGCTTCCTGAATGAGCCGCCACAAAAGCAGCTTGTTTTCCCGGATATTGTTTTCCCGGGGGAAGGCTTCTATGGCGGCCAGCAGCCCGGCGATGCCGGGGGTGTTTTCGGTACCGGAGCGAAGCTGCCCTTCCTGTCCGCCGCCCACCTGCCGGGGGTTCAGCTGCACCCGGGGCCCCATCACCAGCGCGCCGATGCCCTTGGGGCCGTGGATTTTATGGCCGGACAGAGCGTAGGTGTCCGCCCCGCAGGCGGTCATATCAAAGGGCACCCGAAGGAAGCCCTGCACCCCGTCCACGTGGAAATGGGCGTAGGACGCTTTTTCTTTGATCAGCAAAGAAATTTCCTTGAGGGGCTGGATGGCGCCGGTTTCGTTGTTCACCTGCATGCAGCAGACCAGCGTTACATCGGAAGAAAGCAATCCGCTCAGCTTTTCCAGATCCACGATGCCCCGGTGATCGTAGGGCATTTCCACGGGCTCCAGGCCGCAGACCTGGCAGGCTTCCTTCACCGCGGGATGCTCCCCGGCGGAAAAAAGCACCTTGCCGGAGCGAACCTTGGCGGCGCGGCCGAAAATCACCAGATTATCCGCTTCCGTGCCGCCGGAAACGAACAAGGCCTTGGCGCCCATGGGCGCGTGAACGGCTTTCAAAATTGCATCCCGGCAGGCTCGCATCCGCTGCTGGGCGTGCAGAGCCGGGGCATACAGGGCGGAAGGATTGTAAAATTCATTGCGCATACAGTCCGCCATGGCCTCCACGGCCTGGGGGCATACGCGGGTGGTGGCGCTGTTATCCAGGTAAATCGACATGATGGGAAATAACCTCCGTCATTCCCGAGCCAGGAGAGCTCAGAAATTGAATTGCTTAATTGACCTGCCACACGCCCTGGGCCAGGTTGCGCTTGATCAGGTTCACCATTTCCTCGCTGGGCTCGATGATGATGATGCGTTTCTGGCCATCCTTCTGGAAAAAGAAGTACAGCAGATTGGCGTCCCGGTTCAGGAACCAGTTGGTGCGCTTGATGCCCTGCATATTGATGTAGCGGTTAAAGGAGCCGGAGGCTACCATGCCGCAGGCTTCCACGTTGCGGATGTTCATGGTGCCCAGGTTCTTGCGTTTTTTGTTGTTGTATACCTGAGCGAAGTCCATCTGGGTATTGGTGAGGGTGTATTCGTATTCGGTTTTGACCCTGTCCCGGAAGATGAACAGCGCCGCCGCGATGCCGCCGAACACCAGGATTCGGGCCAGCACCAGGAAAAAGTCCGTGCCAAAGCCCGCCTGGGCCACCACCTGGCCGATGAAAGCGAAATCCATAAACGCCATCACGCCGCTGAGCACCATGGCCACGTTGGCCAGAATATAGGTAACGGTCTCCATCGTGCGGTTTCGCTTGGTTACCACTTCTTCCAGAAAAGCATCCATGAAAACGTCCTCCTTTATCTGTTTGCGTTATGCTGTTACATCACCAGCAGGGTTACAATGATGCCCACGATGATCCCGGCGGCCACTTCCAGGGGCGTGTGCCCCACCAGCTCCTTTAATTGCTTTTCGGTGATGGGCTTTCCTTCCACCAGCATCTGGGTGAGAATCTGGTTGAGCACCACGCTTTGCTTTCCCGTTTCCCTGCGCACGCCCATGGCGTCATAAATCACCACGGCGGCCAGGCCGAAGGCCACAGCGAAAATGG
This sequence comes from uncultured Clostridia bacterium, assembly GCA_946626395.1. GTDB lineage: Bacteria > Bacillota > Clostridia > Christensenellales > Aristaeellaceae > RUG563. The sequence goes on along the minus strand of CAMOUF010000084.1, from coordinate 6,920 downwards.
GGGAGGCCAGGGTTTCCTGGATACCGATGGCCATCATCAGGGAAAACACGAAGGCGCTGTGGGAGGAAGGCATGCCGCCCATGCCAAAGCAGCGCCGCCAATCCAGCTTCTTATCCAGCCACAGGGAAATCAATACCTTGATGCCCTGAGCCACCGTCCAGGAAAGCACAGCGCATTTCAGGGGCCCGTTGGCCCATAAATCACTCAAAAACTGCATGCCGGATTCCTCGATTCCTTTTGTATGGGAAAGCGCTTCACTGCGCTCGGTGCAGGGTGGACTCAGCCAGCTCCCGCAGGAAAGCGGCCTTTTCTCCAAAGGGAGCAAGCGCGGTCACCGCTTCCTGAATGTGCTTTTCCGCGTCCCTTCTGGCCTGCTCCACGCCCACGCAGGCGGGCCAGGTCAGCTTGCCTTCTTCCCGGTCTTTGCCCAGGGTCTTGCCCATCAGCTGAGGGTCGCCCTCCAGGTCCAGCAGGTCGTCCACGATTTGGAACGCCATGCCCAGATGATAGCCGTACTGCCGCCCAGCCTCCACCTGGCTTTCCTCCGCCCCGGCCAGCAGCAGGCCCGCCGTTACCGGTGCGGTGAGTAGAGCGGCGGTTTTTCCCTGGTGGATTTTTTGAACCAAGCCAATGTCGGGGGCCATGCCCTCCAGGGTCACATCCAGGGTCTGCCCGGCCAGCATGCCGCCCACGCCCGCGGCCCCGATGATCTCGCGCAGCGCCTCCAGGACATGGAGATGCCCGGAAGCGGCCATGATCTCCACCGCGTGGGTCAGCAGCGCGTCGCCTGCCAGGATGGCTACCGCCTCCCCGAACACCACGTGATTGGTGGGCTTGCCCCGGCGCAGGGTATCGTTGTCCATGGCAGGCAGGTCGTCGTGAATCAGGGAATAGGCGTGGATCATTTCCAGCGCCGCTGCAAAGGGCAGGGCATCGGCTTCATCACCCCCCAGCATTTCGCAGGAGGAAAGCAGCAGACACCCCCGCAGGCGCTTGCCGCCGTTTAACAGGCTGTACCGCATGGCTTCCCTGAGGCTGTCCGGGGCTCCCTTCATGGGCAGCGCGTCCAAATAGGCTTCCAGCGTTTCCTTGTAGCCCGCCAGGGCTTCCTGCACGTTCATGGCGCGTCCTCCATGGCCGCGGTTTGCCCGCCGGACAATTCCAGCATTTTCTTTTCCGCGGCGGATAATTCCTCCGTCAGCTCCTTGCTCAGCTTCATGCCCGTCTCATAGGCGGCCAGGGCTTCGCTCAGCGGTAAGGAGCCGCCCTCCATTTTTTTCACCAAATCCTCCAGCTCCATGAGCCTGTCCTCAAACGAGGCTTGCTTCTTGGCCAAAAGGATCCTCCTTTCGTTTGTCCAGGGTGCGCCCCCGCAGCCTGCCGTCCTGGAGCAGCACGGTCATTTCCTCCGGCGCGTCCTCCGCGTGGGTCACGGCCTTCTTTCCGTCCAGCAGCACGGCGTAGCCCCGGCTCATGGCCTGGCGCGGGCCCAGGGCGTTCAATTGCCTGGTCAGATAGTCAGTTCTGTTTTGCAGCAGGGTGAATTTCCGTTGGGCGGCGGCCTGCAGCCGGTGGGTCAGCAAATCCTTCCGCCCCATGGCGTCCCGGACCAGGGCGGCGGGATGCCGGGCCGCCAGCCGCTTTTCGCACAGGGCCAGCCGGGACTGCCGGGCCAGGATCATGTTTTTCCCCGCCCGGGCCATGGCCTGCTTCATTTTTTCGATGGTGGTAAGCAGCGCTTCCCTTTCCGGCACGCACACCTCGGCGGCCACCGAAGGGGTGGCGGCCCGCACGTCCGCCGCCAAATCGGCCAGCGTCACGTCTACCTCGTGGCCCACCGCCGATACCACCGGCACCGGGCAGGCGGCAATGGCACGCACCACGATTTCCTCGTTAAAGGCCCATAAATCCTCCAGAGAGCCGCCGCCCCGGCCTACGATGACCACATCCACCTGGGGCAGGGCGGAGATTTCCGCGATGCCGGCGGCAATGTCCTCCGCAGCGCCTTCCCCCTGCACCTGGGCGGGACGCAGGATGATCTGCATGGCGGGATACCGGCGGCGGGTGACGGTGGCGATATCATGGATCACCGCGCCGCTGCGGCTGGTGACCACGCCGATGGCCCGGGGCAGAAGGGGCAGGGGCCGCTTCTTCGCCACGTCAAACAGGCCTTCCTTCATCAGCTTGTTTTTCAGGGCTTCCAGCTTTAAATATAATTCGCCCACCCCGTCCCGGGTCATGCCTTCCGCGTAAAACTGATACTGGCCCCGTTCGGGATACAGCCCCACCGCGCCGGTGAGCACCACCTTCATGCCGTTTTCCGGCCTGAAATCCAGGCGCATGTTATATTGCCGAAAGCACACGCACTGGATCATGGCGGTTTCATCTTTCAGCGTAAAATACCAGTGCCCCGACGAATATTTTTTAAAATCGCTGATTTCTCCCCGGATGGACAGAAACCGGAGAGACGGGTCGCTGGCCAGGGCCCGGCGCACGTAATCGTTCAATTCCGACACGGAAAGCGTCCAGGCCATATCACAAAACCTTTCTTTCGGCGGCTTCTACGGTGTTTTCCATCAGCATGCAGATGGTCATTTTGCCCACGCCGCCGGGCACGGGGGAAATATATCCCGCCACCTTTTCCACCTGCTCAAAGTCCACATCGCCCACCACTTTGCCGTCCACCCGGTTGATGCCCACGTCCACAACGGCGGCGCCGGGCTTGACCATATCGGCGGTAATAAACCGGGGCTTGCCCACGGCGGCCACCAGAATATCCGCCCGGCGGGTATGGGCCGCCAGATCCTGGGTGCGGGAATGGCAGAGGGGGACGGTGCAGTTTTCATTCAGCAGCAGCATGGCTATGGGCTTGCCCACGATATTGCTGCGGCCGATCACCACGGCTTCCTTGCCGGAAAGGGGCACGCCGCTGGCCTTGAGCATATGCAGGATGCCCTTGGGGGTGCAGGCCACCACGCCGGGCTGGCCGGTAAACAGCTTGCCCGCGTTTTCGATGTGGAAGCCGTCCACGTCCTTGTCCGGGGCGATATGCCGCAACACTTCGCTTTCGTTCAGATGCCGGGGAAGGGGCAGCTGCACCAGAATGCCGTCCACGGCTTTCTCCCGGTTCAGCTTTTCGATCAGGGCGATCAGATCCTCCTGGCTCGTTTCGGCGGGCAATACGATAGTATCCCCCAAAATGCCCAATTCCTGACAGGCCTTGCCCTTATTGCGTACATAGACCTGGCTGGCGGGATTGTCCCCTACCAGGATCACGGTCAGGCCCACCGTTTTTCCTTTGTCCCGCAGGGCGTCCACCCGGGTTTTCAACTGGATCATCTGTTCCGCGGCAAGCGCCTTGCCATCCATGATTTTTGCCATGCTCAAATTTCCTTTCCGTCAGCGGATCGATTCAGCGTCTTTTGATACTGTTCCAGCCCGATCAGCGCCACGCCCACGGCGTTGTCGCCGGAAAACTCGGGCCGTCCAAAATAAAAATGCAGTCCGGTGCGCCGTTTTTCATTTCGTTCCAGCAGCAGCTTTCTTAAAAGCGCCGAGGAGGCTACGCCCCCCGCCACCAATAAATCCTTTACGCCCGCGGCCTCTGATGCGGAAAGCAGCAGCCGGTGCACCGTGCGGCACAGTACGCCGTACACCTCCGCCGCCACGTTTTCCTTTGGTTCTCCCGCGGTGATCATGCGAAGCAGCTGGGCCTCCGCGCCGGATAAATGGCAGCGCAGCCCATCCTTTTCAAAGCTCACCGGCACCCGGTTTTCGCATTGACCTTGGACCGCCAATTCCTCCAGATAGGGGCCGCAGGGAAAGGGCAGCCCCAGGGCCACGCCGATCCGGTCCACCAATTGCCCCGCGTGCAAATCCACAGAGGCGCCCAGGGGAGAAATGGTTTCCCCGTCCAGGAGCAAAGCGTCCGTGGTGCCGCCGGATAGGTGCAGTGCGATAAAGCGTTCCGCTTTCAGCCCGGTGCCGTACTTGGCGGCGGCGATATGGCCCCGCTGGTGGGGGGTGGTAAAAAAGGGAACGTCCAGGGCCGCGGCGATATTCCTTCCCTGGGAAACGCCCACCTGAAACACGGGCATGTAGGAATCCTCCCCGTCCCGGGGAGAGGCCGACGCGCACACGCAGGAAACGGGCGGATGCTCCTTTTCCAGCAGCCGGGGCAGCACCTGGGAAAGCTGCCTTACATGCGCAAAAACGGCCTCGCTTTGGCGAAGGCCGCGTTCACCTGCCGCAACCGGCAATAGACGCCTTTCCTGCCGGGGCTCCTGCCCCAAAGCACACAGGGCGGCGGACGTGGTATAGCAGCTGGTGTCCAGGCCCAGCGCCAGCATCAGGCGTTTTCCTCCGGCGCTTTCATTTCCTCCCGCTGGGAAAGCAGGGTGGACAAAACGCCGTTTACAAATTTGGCGGCGGTGGGGGAATCGAATTTTTGCGCCAGGGCGACGGCCTCGTTAATAATCACCGCGTCCGGGGTCTCCCTTTCATAGCAAAGCTCGTAAGCCGCCACCCGCAGCACGGCCAAATCCACCCGGGCGATACGGTCCAGCGTCCAGCCCTTCAAGCATTTTTCGATGGAAGCGTCCAGGGCCTCCGCGTTCTGCTCCACGCCGGAGAGAAGCTCATCGATATATTTCTGGTCGTCCTCTTCCGGGGTGAACTCGATCAGGCCGCGCAGCGTTTCTTCACCGCCGTCGCCGCCCAGCATGTTTTCAAACACCATCTGCACCGCTGCTGTCCGCGCTGATTTACGAGCCATGGAAGTCAGATCTCCTTCATCGTTTGTTGTTTACGCCTGGTAATTGCCGTCCTGCTCCTGTTCCTCTTCCTCATAAGCCTCCGGGTCCGGGGCGCTTTGCTGCTGCGCCGCATGACGGGGCGCGCGCTGCTCCCGGCGGTAGGAAGAGGGGGTTTTTGGGGGGAACATACGGTTCACCGCGTCCCGGCACCAAAGGCGCTTGTTTTTCACGCCGCCGATAAACGCGCCCAGCAGCATCAACAGGAAAATGAACAGCGTGCTCCACAGGCCCAGCCACAGAATGAGCAGGGCCAGCACCATGGCCACGCAGGCGCACAGCACGGCGCATTCCGGCGTGCCGATTTCAAACGCGGAATCCAGGAAGGTTTTCTTTCCATGGTCAGCCATGCTTTTCTTCCTCCGTTTCCTTTGCCGCATCCAGCGGGGCGGGGGCGTCGGCCCCTACATAGGTCAGCTCGATCTTGTTTTCGTTTTCCGGGAGAGGCTCCATTTTGGGCGGCTCGGGCACGATGGCGGGCTGCTCCGCCTGGCCGAACAGACGCTGGTGGAGGGGGGCTTTTTTATCGTCCTCTTCCGCCTCCTGCTCTGCCGCTTCCGCCACGATCATGGGTTCGTCCTTGGTGGATTCCACGGATACCCGCACCTCTTTCACTTCGATGCCGGAGGAAGCCACCAGGTATTGCTTGATCTGCTTTTGCAGGCTGGCCACGGCCAGGGGAATGGAAATATTGTTGGCCAAAGAAATATTCAGCTCCACCACCACGCCGTCTCTGGCGTTTAACACGCTGATGGAAATGAGCTGGATTTCCTCATGCAGGTTCACGCATTTTTTGACCAGGTTTTCAATGGCCTTCACCGCGATGCGAAGCTCGCCCGTATCCGTCCGCTGCACCACAAAGTCCCGCCGGGTGATGGCGTAGCGCCGGGGCAAAACGATCAAATACCCGCCGAACACGATCAGCAGAACGCCGAAAACGATGCGCATGACCTGGGTGAACACCGAGGCGTTTTCAACTTCTGCCCCCTGGGTTCTCAGCCCGGCCACAAAAAGGCCGATACCCGCGGCGACGGTAATCACCGCGCCAAGAAAAAGAATGAGCCGATCCCATACTCTGAATTTCATTCAGGCCGCTCCCTTCTTCGCTGTTTTTTCTCCCGGGCAGACGAAAAATGCCCGCGCGGGGAGGGAATCAACCGCCTTCCTTCAGGCGCGAAGCCGCATCTTGGGCTTCCGTTTGGGCTTTGCTTTGTCGGTCTCCTCCGTCTCCTTGGGGCTTTCTTCCGGGGACGCCATTTCATCCATGGCTTCCTTGGCTTCTTCTTCCGTGCCGTCCAGGGCCGCTTCCTCGGCCAGGGTGCCGGCGTCAAAGGAAGCGGCTTCAGAGAGGGCTTCATCCTCCACGGCGTCGTCTTCCTTGTCCTGGGCCTTGGCGGGCTCGGCAAGATTCTTGGAGGCTTCCAGCAGGTTTTCACTGGCCTTCTTGTCCATTTCAAAGCTGACGCCCTGCACGTGCACGTCCACCTTCACCACATGCAGCCCGGTCAGGCCCTCCAGGGCCTTGCGCACGTTTTCCTGCACCTCGGCGGCCACCTTCTGAATGGGCTTGCCGTATTCCACGATAATGTACAGATCGGCGGACGCCTCCTGGCTGCCCACCTCCACCTTCACGCCCCGGGTGATATTCTTGTTCCGGCCCAGGATTTCGCCGATGCTGCCGGTCACGCTCATGCCGGCCACGCCGTCCACTTCATTGGCGGCCACGCCCGCGATGGTGGCGATCACTTCATTGGCATAGCTGATGGTGCCTCCGTTTTGTAAATCCACGTCCACTTTCACTTTGACGGGGAGATTTTCTTTTTTCTGTGCCATCCGAAAACACCTCCTAACAGGGATAATTCAGTATAACAGATTTTCGGCGTTTTCGCAACTGTTTTGGAGCGGCGACAGGCTGCCGAAAGATGGCATTCAGACGAATTGGACGGAACCCGCCTTTGGGGTACAAAAACGGGCTCCGCCAAAGAACGAATCCATTAGGGCGTAATGCGGTTGGGCCCGCGGAACAGGAACATGACTTCCTTGATGCTGATGCCCAGCAGCAGCATGGTCAGCCGGTCCACGCCCAGGCCGAAGCCGCCGTGGGGCGGG
>CAMOUF010000083.1 GCA_946626395.1 uncultured Clostridia bacterium | reverse complement strand
TGCCCTTGGCAGCGTCCAGAATCACGGAGGATTCCCAGGTGTCGCCCGCCAGCAGGGGGAAGGTGACGTTCAGGGAAGCGGCCTGGTCGATGATCAGGGAAGCGTAGGTGGTGGCGCAGGGGGCGAACACGCAGTCCGCTCCGGCGTTCACGGCGTTATTGATATAAGCGGTGAAATCGCTGGTGCCTTCGGGGAAGGTTTCGGAAATCACTTCGCCGCCCAGGCCCTTGAAGGCGTCGGTGAAATAGTGGCCCAGGCCGTTGCCGTAGTCTTCGCCCAGCATGGTGAGCACGTAGGCTTTCTTAGCGCCCAGACTGCTGGCGAAGTTGGCCATCACGCTGCCCTGGAAGGGATCCAGGAAGCAAATGCGCCAATAGTAATCGCACAGGGCGGTGACGGAGGGGTTGGTGCAGGAAAGGCCAATGGCGGGCACTTCGGCTTCGGCAAACTTATCGCCGCCAGCCATGGAAGCGCCGGAGCCGTAGGAGCCCAGCACCACGGAAACGCCCGCGCTGACCAATTCCTGAGCCGCGGTGACGGCCTTGCTGGAGTCGGACTGGTTATCCACGTTCACCAGCTGCACGGTATATTCCTTGCCGCCCACGGTCACAGTGGGCTTGAGGAAATGAGCGTATTCCACGCCCAGCACTTCCTGCTTGCCGCCCGCGCCGTTGTCGCCGGAGGAGGGCTCGAAAACGCCGATCTTTACAATGTCGTCCGCCATGGCGAAGGCGGGAACCATCAGCGCCAATGCCAAAATCAGAGCCAATACCTTTTTCATTTTGTTCATCTCCATTTATGAAATTCTGGGTACCGTGTATCATAATACATGGGCTTTTATTTTTTTTCAATCGGATACGGGAAAAAATGCAGAATAGATACAAAATCCATTGGTTGTTAAACAGGCAAAAAATGGAAAAAATAAAATGGCTTCTGCGGTTGGAAGCCATTTGATCATGATCAGGTTGATCCGAGAATTTCTTTAAGGGATTCGAGTACGTCTGCGCACAGGGTATATCCTTTTTCCAGGAGAGGCCGGGGCGCAGAGGCCATGATATAGGGATGCCCCACCAGGGACAGCATACTGTCGTCGTTGAATTGATCGCCGAAGGCGGCGATATCCGAAAGGGGAATCCCCAGCGCCTGGGACAGGGCGCGGATGCCGTCGCCTTTGTTGGCTAATGTAAAATCCAGCCAGCAGCGCCCGGCGATATCGCAATGCACCCGGCTCGCCCATTTTTCCTGGAGAGGCGGGGCCAGTGTGTCTACGCCGTCCGAGTGAAAGCCGGACAGCTTGATGCATCCGCCCGCCACGGACAGGGGATCGTCGATCACCGTGACAGTATTTCGCAGCCGATAAACGATATCGTCGGTATACGCTTTGCTGCCGGAGGACAGCACATAGCAGGTGTCCGGAGCGCTGATCAGCAGCTCCATTCCGGCGGACAAAATATCCTTCATGATCTCTTCCGCCATGGCTTTTTCAAACCATCTGGCCGCTTCCTGCCCTCCGGCCACCGTGTACGCACCGTTTTCACAGATGAACGACATGTTCTTTTCTTCCGGCAGAAACAGCCTGCGAAGGTTTCCGTACTGGCGTCCGCTGGCGGCGGCAAAGCGGATTCCCTTTTCACGAAGGGAGGCGATCATTTGAAAGGTTCCCGGGGGAAGCTGGCCTGCTTTTGTGAGCAGGGTGCCGTCCAGGTCCGTTGCGATCAAGCGAATCATGCTTCTTCTCCCGGCTTTGGATTTTTTTCCGGCTTGGCGCTCGTCCAATTTTCAAGCACAGCCATCAGACCCTTTCGGGTTTCCTGGAGCAGGTTTCCTGCGCCTTTTGAAAACAACTGGATCAGCATATTCCAGCTTTTATCCCGCTGCTCCCGGGGCATGGTATCCAGCATTTTTTTCATGCGGGATAACGCGGCGGGAATATCGTTTTTGATTTCGCTGATGTTTTCATGGCCCGTGGACGCCAGCAGGCTGAACAGGGTGTTCACAAAGGTACGCCGGGTTTCCACCGCCTGTTCGGACAGCCATTGGCGCACGGTGGTTTCCAGGAACACACTGAGTTCGGAACGCTTTTTTACCTCCACGAAGCGGGTGCCCAGCACCTCCCAGCTGAACCCGTCGTGCTGCACAATCCCGAAAGAAGTACTTTTCACGATATGCTGGTACGCTTCGCTAGACAGCAGAGAACCGATCACGCAGTCCTCCGGTTCGATGCAGATGATGCGGGGAAGCATATCCTTGTATGCCTTCGTATTGGTAAAGGCATCCAGGAAGCCCGGGCCGTCGTTGTTGTAAACGGCGATGATACGATTTCTGATCTCCGGCGCGGCGCAGACCGCGGCGTAAACCGCCAGGTTCCCGCCCTTGGAATGGCCTCCCAGACGCAAGGGAGCGGAGCTGTTTATCCAATGATCGTTCAGATATTTGACGGCCCGGCGCTGCCCCTCTGTTTCCGGCAGATAGCTCATGTTGAAGTCTTCCTTCCAGCCGACGATGGTGTCGTCCGTGCCGCGGAAGGCCACGAAGACGGTACCGTCCGGCAGATGGAAGGTGATGGCGGAAAGCTGCACATCCGAATCCGTGTCCACCACGTCATAATAATTGGAAAGAATCGTGCCGCCAAACCGGGCCTTGCCCGCCATTTCATCCATCAGGAAAGGCGCGGTTTTGGTATAGCTGTTTATTGCCATGATTTCCTGCGGCGTATGCAGCGCCCAGAAACGGCGGCGCGCTTCCTCGATGGTCACGCTTTCATTCTCATCAGCCACCACGCCGGAAAAATTCGCGTAAGCCAATTCGGACAACACCAGGCCGTCCACCTCGTTAAAGGGAGAAATTTCAAAGGGCACGTCCCCGCGCCAAATTAAGTATTCATGAATATTCGCCATGATTTCCCTCGTTCATAAAAAGGAACGCTCGGAAAAACCGGAAGCGTTCCAGAATGGTTTATTCCTTGCTGCCCTTTGCCAGCAGATATGCGCCCGTGAAACCTGCGGCCAGCGTGACGATACTGATCAGCACGATCGGCAGCGTTGCCCCGGACATATCCGTCTGAATGAGCAGGGAAATGGGAGAAGCTACCACAAGGCCCAGCACGCCGCAATAGGTGGGCGTGGGATATTTGGCGGTGAGCCATTCAATGGCCTTGGCCACCCCGAAGATGCCCAGCACGATGCCCAGCAGGAAGGGCAACAACATCAGGAGCGGCTGGCCCATGGCGGCAAAGTCGAAATGCACCAGGGCGCTGGCAAAGGTTTTCAGCGCGCCGGTTACGGGGTAATAGAAACCCAGCAGCATCAGCACCAGGCTGCCGGACACCCCGGGAATGATCATGGTGCCGGAAGCGATCACGCCGATGACCACCATCAGCAGCATCCGTCCCACGTTCATGGTCATTTCAGCATTCTTATCAAAGCTGTCCTTGTTCTGAATGCCCATCCAGATGATCAGGGCAAACAGGGCGATAAAGGCAATCACCGCCGCGGCGTTGATCTTCTTCCGGTCGATCTTTTTGACCAGCGGCCCCAGCCCGCCCAGGATCAGGCCGATAAACAGGGTGTTAGTGGGGAGCATGTAGTTTTCCAGCCCCCAGTGGATCACGCTGGCCAGGGCCAGGATGCCCACCAGCATGCCGATGGCATAGGGGAGCAGGGTCACGATGCTCTTTTTGAATTCCTTGAACAGGTGGGTGATGCAGTGGATCAGGGTATCGTAGATTCCCATACTGACCATCATCGTGCCGCCGGACACGCCGGGAATGATGTTGGCCACGCCGATCACCACGCCGCGAAGCAATTGATTGATCAGGTTCATCATCAAATTCCATTCCTTTCTAAGATGTACGCTCCCAAGTTTATCATAATCAGGGAATGAAGTCAATGACAGTTCCAAGTTTAAAGTTCTAAACCTACAAGTTCCAAGTTTAAAGTTCTAAACCGATTTTGTCCAGCGCTTATGAAGGCTGAAGCTGAAAGACGATATTGCTTGGAAATTGAAACCGAAATATTGCCTGATTCTTTTCTTGTTAATGGACTGGACAATTCTTTTTATTGATAATTAAAATCCCGGCGAAAGTGCGCCGGGATTCGGATTCGGGATGTTTCACGTGAAACAATCAGCGAGTCAGGATTTCTTTTAAGGCGATGCAGGCCGCGTCAAAGGCTTCTCCATTGGTGCTGAATACGAATTTCC
>CAMOUF010000082.1 GCA_946626395.1 uncultured Clostridia bacterium | reverse complement strand
GGGCGGGAATGAAGCGGGCATCGCGTCCTTGGGCCCGGTGACCGCTTTCGCCGCGGCCCGGGAAAACGGCTATACCGGCACCTTCCGGGAATGGGTGGAAAAGCTGCAAAACTGCGCCAGCCAGGAAGCGCTTTCCGCTGCCCAGGCGGAAGCGGCCCGGGAGACGGACGCCCTGAACAGCAGGCTCAACGGCCTGACCGCCGCCCAGGTAAAATACAACAGCCAGGGAAAAAGCGTCCGGCAGGCCTTGGACGAAAAGCTGAACGCAGCGGAGGCGGCAGGCTATTTGAAAAAGCCCGCTGTGGCCGGAGCCCCCGGCCAGGTGCTCAAGGCAGGCGAAAACGGAAAGACGGTCTGGGCCGTCCCCGATACGCCCACGGATGAGCAGACGGCTGCCGCCCTGGCTGCCTGGCTGGACGCCCACCCGGACAAGGTTTCCACCGTGGAGGATGGGGCCATATCGGCGGACAAGCTGGAAAGCGGGCTCAGGCAGCGGCTGGAAACCGGCGTGATCCGCGCCGATGCCTACCAGCAATTGACCGACGGGCAAAAGCTGGCCGCCCGGAGCAATATCGGCCTGGATTTTGCCGACGGCCTGAACGGCTGGACGGCGGAACAGCGGCGCATTGCCCGGGCCAATTTAGGCGCCATGCGGCTGGGCGAGCCTTTTGACAAAACAGCGGTGTATTCCAAGGGCAGCCTGGTCACTTTTAACGGCGAGCTGTACCGCTGCGCCGTGTCTTCCTTTGGGCCGGGCGAATTTATTTACCCCAATGCCGGCAACGAAGGGCCCTGGGAATGGCTGGTGGAGCAGCCCGTGATGACCTATCCCGGCCAGGCGTTGACCGACAGCCAGCGGCAGGCGGCGCGGGCCAACCTGGGCATGGGAAATTATGAAGCGCTGACGGCGGATTTGGAAGAAATCCGCTCCGCCGTGCTGGAGCCCCGGGGGGATACGGTCAGGCTGAACTTCCAGGCGGTGGACGGCTATTACGCCCGAGGCAAGGAATATTCCCTGTACGAGGGCATCAAGGCCGCAAGGGTGGCCGTGAAGCCGGGCGACGTCTATTCCCTCACCAGCCGCAGCTATTACGGCATGGCCCGGGCCGCGCTGCTGGACGGCAGCGGAAACGTGGTGGACGTGGTGTGGAACAGCAACGACGAAGCGCTGAACACCAATACCCGTATCGTGATCCCCCAGGGCGCGGAAGCGCTGACAGTGCAGCAGGCTTTTGATTCCATGCCCTTAAAGCTGATAAAGGCCAATAAAAAAGCCCTGAAATATCAGGACGCTTACTTTGCCCTGGAAGGAAAAACCATCGCCCTCATCGGCGACAGCATCACCGAGGCCAACAACGGCACCGCCAGCACCGTATGGGGCCAATGGCTGGAAAACTGGTACGGCTGCGCGGTTCAGAACCTGGGCGCGGGGGGCACGGGCTTTGCCAACCAGAACCCCTACATCAACCGGATCGGCCGCATTCAGGAGGGAACGGACCTGATCGGCGTGGCAGTGAGCTTCAATGATATGGCGTCGGGCCTGCCCCTGGGCACGGCAAAGGACACGGGCCGCGCCACCCTGGCCGGATACACCAACGAATTCTTTGACGCGCTGCGAGCCGCCTTCCCCGACACGCCCATCGTCTGCTACGTGCAAAGCCCCTGGGTGGAGTTTCGGCCCGGGAACGAAAAAAGCGACGCCTGGGTGGCGCTTGTGGAAGCCATCTGCTTATCCAAGGGCATTCCCTTCTGCCGGGACATGTATGACCGGGGGCGGCTTCAGCCCTGGGAGGAAGAAAACCGCATCCAATACTTCACCCGGGACGATACCCACCAGATCGACCCCAGCTGGATCCATCCCAACAGCCAGGGACACTGGCTGATCGCCTGCTGTCTGCGCGCTCCCTTCGCCCAAGCCCTGGGCATGGCGATCCCCGCGCCCTGGGAAAACGGGCTGGCATGACGGGCCTTTCGTCCGCCGCCTTCCCAGAATAAAAAACCGCCCCGGCTCCTTTACGCAGGAACCGGGGCTTGGCTTATTGATCTGGTTGCCGGTCATTGTTCCGAAAAAAGAACAATTAAAGTCACTGACAGTACCGAGTTCCGCAAATGAGCAGCTGAACAGATGCCCCTGTCCTTCACCGATAGCTGAATGGCACCATTAAAACAGGCCCAGGGCAGCCAGCACGGTGGAGCCCACCATCACCACGATCAGGAAGATGCAGATAATCCGAATCCATGTTTTCTGGAGCTTTTGCTTTTTGGAGGTTGTCATATCGATTGATCTTCCTTTCTCAGTTTTGGGCTTCATAGGCTTCGATGGCCCTGGACAGCTGGTCGGGGCAGGAGGTGTTGCCGCGGCACTGGATGCCCCGCAGCATATCCTTCACCTCGTCCGCCTTCCGGCCGATCACCATTTTCGCCAGGCCCTGGGTGTTTCCCTTGCAGCCGTTATGAAAGGCGCAGGCGGTGATCACGCCGTTTTCGATTTCCAGGTCGATTTGTGTGGAGCAGGTGCCCCTGGTCTTATACTGAAACATGTTTCTTCCTCCCAGCGGGGTTCATCAATGAAAACAAATGCGTCAAGCAGCCGCCGGCGGCGCGCTGTTTTGATATTATATCACTTCGGTTCCCGCCGCGCAAGACAGCATTTTTTACAGACTGCGCAGCTCCGGGTCGATGGCGCCCAGGCGGTTGATATGCAAAACAGCGAATTTGCCGTCCAGCACCGCGCCGGGATTCAGCAGCAAAACGCCCTGTTCCCACTTCATTTTCTGCACGTGGGTGTGGCCGTACAGGGCGGCATGGCATTTTTCTTCCATGGCCAGGCGCAGCAAATCGTCGGTGCCTTCCTTCACATGCTGGTAATGGCCATGGGTAAGCAGGATTTTGGCGTTGGACAGGGTGACATAATCCAGGGTGCCGGACACGAAATGGTCGCAATTGCCCGCCACCTGATACACCGGGGGCAAATCCGCCCCCAAATCCTTTAGGTCATAATACCCGTCCCCCAGGTGAAGAATGGCGTCGATGGGCCCTGACTGCTCCGCCACCGTCAGGACGGTGGACAGGCGGCCCGTAAAGCCGTGGGAGTCGCTTAAAACCACAATTCGCATATCGTATATGTTCCTTATGTTCTCTGTTCAGTCGTTCAAAAAATGCTTTAAGTGATTAGGCAATAGGCATTAGGCAATAGGCAATAGGAGCGCGAGAGTTCAGAGTGGAGAGTTCAGAGTTAAGATTCTTTAGTCGTGCCAAGTCTGAATTCGTTACTTGTGTCCGTCTATATTCTCTGCACTCTGTACTCTGCACTCTATCCTCTATTGCCTAATGCCTATTTCCTTTTCAGGTATTTCCGCATCCCGCTCCAGGAGCCCAGGATCTTTCCCCCGGCCACTTACAATTCCTCCAGATAGGGAATCATCAGCTGCATGGCATGGGCCCGGTGGCTGATATGGTTCTTTTCTTCCTGGGCCATTTCGGCGAAGGTTTCGCCGCTGAGGTATTCAAAATAGGGGTCGTAGCCGAAGCCGCCCTCCCCCCGGGGGGTGAAGGTGATCACGCCGGGGCAGGTGCCGCGCACAGTTTTCACCTCGCCGTTGGGCAGGGAAAGGGCCATGGCGCACACGAATTCGGCGGTTCTGTCCTCAGCGGGCACGTCGGCCATGTTGGCGATGAGCAGGTCATTGTTGGCCTTGTCGTCCCCGTGGTGGCCGCAGTAGCGGGCGGAATGCACGCCGGGGGCCCCGTCCAGGGCGTCCACGCTCAGGCCGCTGTCGTCCCCCAGGGCGCAGTAGCCGGTGGCTTTGGCCACGGCCCGGGCCTTGATGATGGCGTTGTCCTCAAAGGTTTCGCCGTTCTCGTCGATCTCGTCGGTAAAACCCGCCTCCGCCATGGAAATCACATGGAGCCGGTCCTCCACCATATCGGAAATTTCCCGAATCTTGTGGGCGTTGTTGCTGGCGATGACCAGGGTGCGCTTGGGGGCGATCACCTCCGCCCGGCGGCCCAGGGCCTTGCGCTGGATTTGGTGCAGCTCGCCAATGCCCTTTTCCCCCAGGGCCAGAATCTCGCTCAGCTCCTGGCGGGTAAAGGCCCGGCCCTCGCCGGTGCCCTGCAATTCGATGAAGGCCCCGGTTTCGTCCATGACGAAGTTCATGTCCGTCTGGGCGGCGCTGTCCTCCAGGTAGCACAGATCCAGGCAGGGGGTATCCTCCACGATGCCCGCGCTGACCGCGGCGATCTGGTGCACGATGGGGCTTTCCTTGAGCTTGCCGCTCTTGATCAGCTTATCCACCGCGCAGCACAGCGCCACAAAGCCCCCGGTGATGGACGCGGTCCGGGTGCCGCCGTCGGCCTCCAGCACATCGCAGTCAATGGTGACGGTGCGCTCCCCCAGGAACCGGCGGTCCACCGCCTGGCGCAGAGCCCGGCCGATCAGCCGGCTGATTTCCACGCCCCGGCCGTCCTTTTTCAGGCCGTCCCTTTGCTTTCTCCGGCCCGTGGACGCGGGCAGCATGGCGTATTCCGCCGTGAGCCAGCCCAGGCTTTTGCCCTTCAAAAACGGGGGCACGCTCTCCTCCACCGACGCGGTGCAGATGACCCTGGTGCCGCCGCAGCGGATCAGGCAGCTGCCGTCGGCAGTGGACACAAAATCGGGAATGATTTCACAGGGGCGCAGTTCATTGGGTTTCCGGTTGTCGGGACGGGACATGGTTTTTTCCTCCTGTTCATTTTATACTGTCTTTTCCAATAGCTTTAGTAATTCAAGCCAATCCGTAATCATCACTGAATCCGCGGCATCGGGATATTTCACTGCGGATCTCCTGCTTCCGCCCTCAGCTTGACCTTGGTAGAATACCGTAAACAATCCAACGGCGCGTGCGCCTGCGATATCCTTTTCGTAAGTATCCCCGCAGAACCATGCTTGTTCCGGTTTTAGTTCTGCTTTCGCAAGCGCGGCATGGAAAAATTTTATGTTTGGCTTTCTGATTCCGTAATCGCTGGAAGCAAGAATAAACTCAAAGTGATTATCCGGCAGAAGCATGTTGATTCTTCTGGTGAGCGCCGTTCCCGTCCATCCAATATTGCTGATGACCCCAGTACGGATTCTTTGCTCATGGAGAGACGAAAGAACTTGCTTTATATTCGGGTACACACAGCGTTCCGACATTGGCGCCGTATGATCCCACAAAATCAATTCAGCCTGCTCATAGGGAATATCCAGTTTAATTCCATGAAGCTCATACTTTAACCGAAGAAGCTGTATTTCCGTCAGTTCCGCGTCGGCGTCCCGAACGCTTTGCAGCGACTGAAAATAGTTTGTTTCCCAAGCGGAAATGTCCTCGGGGGTATAATGATAAGGGTTGTAAACTACATGCTGGAAAACCGCTTTTTCTCCGCGAAGCAGGTTCCAATCAGGTTCGCAAAGCAATGTTCCGCCATAGTCGAACAGGATCATTTCAGGTTTTTTAAGCTGCATTTTATTTCCTCCACAAACACCTTTTGATGCGCAGTGCGCCACGAACGGAATTGTGACCGGGCTGGCAGGAAAAAGAAGCGGCTCTGTCGAAAAAAACAGAGATGAAACCTCATGGAGGCATTTATGCAACAACCTGCCAAGCATAACTACCAGCTGGAAATGGAAGAAGAAATCAAGCGGCTGAACGGGCGCAGGCCCACGCTGCTTCTGCATTCCTGCTGCGGGCCTTGCTCCAGCGCGGTGCTGGAACGGCTCACGGCGAATTTTGACGTGACGGTTTTCTACTACAACCCCAACATCGAGCCGGAGGAGGAATACCG
>CAMOUF010000081.1 GCA_946626395.1 uncultured Clostridia bacterium | reverse complement strand
CCCCATCCCCGTGCCAGGAAATCCACCATTGCCGCAGCCAGGGAGGTAATGGACGCAGCGGTGAAGGCCGGTGCCCCGGAAGGCATTATCAGCTGGATCGACGTGCCTTCTCTGGACATGACCAACACCCTGATGCAGAAAGCGGATATCATTCTGGCAACCGGCGGCCCCGGCATGGTCAAGGCCGCTTATTCCAGCGGCAAGCCAGCCCTGGGCGTAGGTGCCGGCAACGTGCCCGCCGTCATCGACGACAGCGCCAACCTGGTCCTGGCTGTCAATTCCATTATTCATTCCAAAACCTTCGATAACGGCATGATCTGCGCTTCTGAGCAGAGCGTGATCGTGCTGGACAGCATTTATGAAGCGGTCAAGGCTGAATTTGCAGATCGCGGCTGCTGGTTCCTTCGCGGCACCGAACTGGACAAGGTGCGTCATACGATCCTGATCAACGGGGCTTTGAATGCCAAAATTGTGGGCCAGAGCGCCTGCAAAATCGCCTCGCTGGCCGGCGTCACCGTGCCGGAAGGAACCAAGGTACTCATCGGTGAGGTGGACTCCGTAGAGCTTTCCGAAGAATTCGCCCATGAAAAGTTAAGCCCAGTGCTGGCCATGTATCGTGCCAGGGACCTGGAGGACGCTTTCTCGAAGGCTGATCGGCTGATCGCCGATGGCGGCTTCGGCCACACTGCTTCCCTGTATGCCGATACCCAAAGGAAGCCCGAGGTGCTGGATGCCTTCGCCGCCCGAATGAAAACCTGCCGTATCGTGGTGAACACGCCTTCTTCCCAGGGCGGCATCGGCGATCTGTACAACTTCAAAATGGCTCCGTCCCTTACGCTGGGCTGCGGCAGCTGGGGCGGTAATTCGGTATCTGAAAATGTAGGCGTCAAGCAACTGCTGAACATCAAGACCGTGGCCGAAAGGAGAGAGAACATGCTGTGGTTCCGCGCACCGGAGAAGGTGTATATCAAGAAGGGCTGCCTTCCGGTGGCACTGGATGAACTGAAGCACGTGATGGGTAAAAAGAAGGCCTTTATTGTTACCGACAATTTCCTTTATCACAACGGCAACACCAGGCCCATTACCGAAAAGCTGGATGAATTGGGCATTGCACACACCACCTTCTTTGATGTAGCCCCCGATCCTACCCTGGCCTGCGCCAAGGCCGGTGCGGAGCAGATGCGCCTCTTCCAGCCGGACGTGATCATCGCCCTGGGCGGCGGCAGCGCCATGGATGCCGGCAAAATCATGTGGATGCTGTATGAGCACCCCGATGTCGATTTCCAGGATATGGCCATGCGCTTCATGGATATCCGCAAGCGGGTCTATACCTTCCCGAAAATGGGCGAAAAGGCTTATTTCATCGCCATTCCAACCTCCGCCGGCACAGGCAGCGAAGTAACGCCCTTCGCCGTAATCACCGATGAACAGAGCGGCATTAAATACCCCCTCGCTGATTACGCGCTGCTGCCCAATATGGCGATCATTGATACCGATTTCCATATGACCGCTCCCAAGGGCCTGACTGCTTCCAGCGGCATCGACGCCGTGACGCACGCCCTGGAAGCCTACGCTTCCATGATGGCTACGGATTACACCGATGGACTGGCTGTCAAAGCGCTGCAGACCATCTTTGAATACCTTCCCCGCGCCTATGACAATGGCCTGACCGACATTGAAGCCCGTGAAAAAATGGCAAACGCCGCCACCATGGCCGGCATGGCCTTTGCCAACGCCTTCCTTGGCGTATGCCACTCCATGGCCCATAAACTGGGTGCATTCCATCATATCGCCCACGGCGTGGCCAACGCGCTGATGATTGAAGAAGTCCTGCGCTTCAACGCCGCCGAAGCCCCCTCCAAGATGGGCACTTTCCCGCAGTACGATCATCCCCATACCCTGCGGCGATACGCAGAAGTGGCTGAAGCCCTGGGCGTGAAGGGCGACAGTGACCAGGATAAGCTGGAAGGGCTGATCAGGATGATCAATGACCTGAAAACCTATGTGGGCATCAAGCCTGCAATCAGGGATTATGTGCCCGATGAGCAGGACTTCCTGAACCGGCTTGACGACATGGTGGAGCAGGCCTTCGACGATCAGTGCACAGGCGCCAATCCGCGTTATCCGCTCATGAGTGAAATCAAGCAGATGTACTTGAATGCCTACTATGGGGAAAAGCATTTTACCGAAGCATGCAAGCCCACGGCAGATGACCTGGGAGAAGTGCAGGATGACGCTGTGAAGAAGGCCTACCGTCCCGGCCGGAAGCAGTGAAAAGGAGGAAGAGAAGATGAATCTGGACCGCGTGATTGCCGTACGCAATACCAAGACCATTTATCGGGATGGCGACCGGTGCGTCAAAGTATTCAATGAAAACTATTCAAAGGCGGATATCCTCAATGAAGCGCTGAACCAGGCCCGCATCGAGGAGACCGGGCTGCACATTCCAAAGATCCTGGGCGTTACCATGATTGAGGGCAAATGGGCCATCATCTCTGAATTCATCCAGGGGAAAACACTGTCCCAGATAATGAAAGAGGACCCGGACAACCAGTCAAAATATTTGAATCAATTTGTGGATATCCAGATGGAAGTGCAAAGCAAAACCTGCCCCATGCTGAATCGGCTTAAGGATAAAATGAGCCGCAAGATCAGCCAGGCCGACCTGGATGCCACCACACGCTATGACCTGCATGCCCGGCTTGAAGGCATGCCCACCCATAACAAGGTGTGCCACGGTGATTTCTGGCCCTCCAACGTGATCATCAGCCAGGACGGCACGCCCTATATCATTGACTGGAGCCATGTGACCCAGGGCAACGCTTCAGCTGACGTAGCGCGTACCTACCTGCTGTTCTGTCTCAACGACGATACTGACAAGGCGAAGGAATACCTGAACCTGTTCTGTGAAAAGAGCGGAACGCCTGTGCAGTATGTGCAGAAGTGGCTGCCCATCGTGGCTGCCAGCCAGTCTGTCAAAGGTAACGAAAAGGAACGGGCGCTGCTGCTCTCCTGGGCCAACGTAGTGGAGTACCATTAATCCCGTTCCAGGAAATTCGAATGAGAAAAGGGGAGCAGCGGTGAGCCTTCTCCCCTTTCCTTTCGAGAAAATACAAAAGGAGACGTAAACATGAAAATCACTGTATGTATCGGTTCTTCATGCCATATCAAAGGCTCCCGGGCTGTGGTGGAGCAATTGCAGGAGCTGATCGCCAAAGAAGGCCTGAACGATAAGATCGAACTGGGCGGCACCTTCTGCATGGGCAAATGCCAGCAGGGCGTGTGCGTCACGGTGGACGGGGAATTCTTCTCCGTGTCTCCGGAAACCGTTCCCTCCTTCTTTGAAAAAGAAATAAAAGCAAGGGTGTAAACAATGCCGAACTGTCTGACGCTGAAAAAATCCAACTGCAAGAATTGCTACAAGTGCATTCGCCACTGCCCGGTAAAGTCCATCCGTTTCTCCGGCAACCAGGCACACATCATCGGCAATGAATGCATCCTGTGCGGCCATTGCTTCGTGGTCTGTCCGCAAAACGCCAAGGAGATCGTGGAGGAAACCGAAAAGGTCAAGGTGCTCATTCAGAGCGGCGATCCGGTGGTGGTGTCCCTGGCTCCTTCCTTCGTTGCCAATTATGAAGGCGTGGGGATCGAGGCCATGCGCGAGGCGCTGAAAAAGCTGGGGTTTTATGACGTGGAGGAAACCGCTCTGGGAGCCACCCTGGTCAAACGGGAATACGACCGCATCCTGAAGGAAGAGGACCGGGATGTGGTTATTTCCTCCTGCTGTCATTCCATCAACCTGCTGATTCAAAAGTATTTTCCCCGTGTGCTTCCCTGCCTGGCAGACGTGATGTCGCCCATGCAGGCCCATTGCGAGGATATCAAGCGGCGCCTGCCCAACGCGAAGACCGTTTTTATCGGCCCCTGTGTGGCCAAGAAGGACGAGGCCGAGTACTACGAGGGCATGGTGGATGCGGTGCTGACCTATGAGGAACTTACCAACTGGCTGAAAAAAGAAGGGATTGAAATCCAGCACCGGCAGGAGCACGACGAGCACAGCCGGGCCCGTTTTTTCCCGACAACCGGCGGCATTCTGAAAACCATGGCCATGGACGCGCCGAACTTCAGCTACCTGGCCCTGGACGGAGTGGAAAACTGCATCGCAGCCCTGAAGGAAATCGATCAGGGAAAAATCCACCACTGTTTTATCGAAATGAGCGCTTGCGTAGGCAGCTGCGCAGGCGGTCCGGTCATGGAGAAGTATGGTCACAGCCCGCTCAAGGACTATCTGGCGGTGGCCGGGTACGCCGGCGACAAGGATTTTGAGATAGAGCAGCCGGAAACCCGGGAACTGCGCAAGCGTTTCGAACCCATCGACCAGCGGGCTGTGATGCCCAGCGAAACCGAGATCCGGGACATTCTCCGGAAAATGGGTAAATTCAAGCCCAGCCAGGAGCTGAACTGCGGTTCCTGCGGCTATAACACCTGCCGGGAAAAAGCCATCGCCATTTACCAGGGCAAGGCGGAAATCTCCATGTGCCTCCCCTATCTGATGGAAAAGGCGGAAAATGTGAATGACACCATTGCCCGCAACAGTCCCAACGGCATCATTATGCTGAATGACCAATTGGAAGTGCAGCAGATCAACCCTGCAGCCCTCAAGATACTCAACCTTCGTTCTGAAAGCGCCGTGCTGGGCGACCAGGTTGTCCGCATTCTGGACCCCACGCCCTTCATGAAGGTGAAAAGCACAGGCCAGGGCATATTCCACCAGCGCTCCTATCTGGCCGAATACGGCTGCACTATCCAGCAAACGATCGTGCCTGCCGAAGAGGGTCGCATGCTGCTCTGTATCATGCGGGATGTGAGCGAAGAGGAGGATGTGCGCCGTCAGCGAGAGGAAATCAGCCGCCAGACCGTGGAAGTAGCAGACAAGGTCGTGGATAAGCAAATGCGCATTGTACAGGAGATTGCAAGCCTTCTGGGTGAAACGGCTGCCGAAACGAAGATCGCCCTGACCAAACTGAAGGAGTCCATCACCAATGAATGACCTGACCTGTGATATCGGCTATAAAAGCATCAACCATGCAGGGGAACAGCTTTGCGGTGACCATGTGGACGTGGTGGAGCAGGAGGATGGTTCCACGGTAATCGTGCTGGCAGACGGCCTTGGCAGCGGTGTGAAAGCCAGCATCCTCTCCACCCTCACCAGCAAGATCATTTCCACTATGCTGGCCGCAGGACTGTCCATTGAGGAATGCGTGGAAACCATTGCCGCCACCTTGCCGGTGTGCTCGGTGCGCGGCGTAGCTTATTCCACTTTCACGATTATTCGCGTGATTCGAAACCAGACTGCAGAGTTAATCCAGTACGACAATCCCCAGGTGATCGTGCTGCGCAATGGCGAAAACTGGGAATATCCCCGTAAAGAAACCACCATCGGAGGCAAACAGATTTTCCGTTCGCTGATTCGCCTGCAGGAGGATGATGTTTTCATTGCTATGAGCGATGGCTGTCCGCACGCCGGCATCGGCACCGCCTACAACTTCGGCTGGAAGCGGGAGGATATTATCACCTTCATGGAAGCCATGAATCTGTGCGGCTACACCGCCAAAAACCTGTCCACCATACTGGTGGACGAGTGCAATAAGCTCTACGGCGGCAAACCGGGGGATGACGCCACCTCCTGCGTGGTACGCATCCGCAAGCGTATACCCATGAACATACTTTTCGGGCCGCCCAGCAACCGGGATGACGGCAACCGGATGATGAATTTGTTTTTTGCCAAGGAAGGCAAGCATATCATCTGCGGCGGCACCACCTCCTCCATTGCTGCCAAATGGTTGAACAAGCCCCTGCGCGCGTCCCTGGAGTTCACCGAGGATATTCCGCCCATCGCCTACCTGGAGGGCGTGGACCTGGTCACCGAGGGCGTGATCACCGTGAACCGCGTGGTGGAATACGCCAAGGATTACATCGGCGAAAACAAGCGCTACGAGTCCTGGAGCAACGGCAGGGACGGAGCATCCAT
>CAMOUF010000080.1 GCA_946626395.1 uncultured Clostridia bacterium | reverse complement strand
GGAATGCCCCGGCGGGAGGAGATACTTCACACGCTTCGAGCGTTCAGAATGACAGCGTTTGTTAAGTGATCAATCGTTTTCTTTATATCGCAGTCTATAACATCTGATCTTTTCACACTGCGCGCTCGTTCCTATTGCTTATTGCCTATTGCCTATTGCCTGAATCACTTAACGCCCCTCCGCATAGGATCGTGCCTGAACAGATGCAAGCAAATCAAAACACCGTTTCGGCTGTGCAAGCTGAAGCGGTTTTTCTTTTTCCAAAGCTGCTTATAGTTTTTCTTTATAATCGCTGATTTATTTTGCGTATTGGACAATAACCAACCAAAATGATAGGATATAGCCAATTCAAGGAAAGGAGGCGCCGGCTATGGAACGGACACGATTATATATCACCCTGCCGCCCAGATGGAACCGAATGCCTCCGGCCATGAACGATAGAAACAGCCGAATTGATTGATCGGAAAAGGAGAAACGAAAATGTCTGATATTCATGATTCCGCCAATTGGAGCTTTGAAACCAAGCAGCTGCACATCGGCCAAGAGCAGGCCGACCCTGTGACTGACGCCCGCGCGGTGCCCATTTACGCCACCACCTCTTATGTGTTCCACAACAGCGACCACGCCGCCGACCGCTTTGGCCTGCGGGACGCGGGCAATATTTACGGCCGCCTCACCAACCCCACCCAGGGCGTGTTTGAGCAAAGGATTGCGGCCTTGGAGGGCGGCAGCGCGGCGCTGGCGGTGGCCTCCGGAGCGGCGGCCATTGCCTATACCTTCCAGGCGCTGGCCCGGGCGGGAGAGCATATCGTGGCCTCCAAGACCATTTACGGCGGTACCTATAATCTGCTGGCCCACACCCTGCCCCTGACCAACGGCGTGACCACCACCTTTGCAGACCCTGAGGTGGAAGGCAGCTTTGAAAACGCCATTCTGGAAAACACCAAGGCCATCTTTGTGGAAACCCTGGGCAACCCCAATTCCAACATCATTGATATCGAGGCCATCGCCGCCGTAGCCCATGCCCACGGCCTGCCCCTGGTGGTAGACAACACCTTCGCCACCCCTTATCTGGTGCGGCCCATAGAATACGGCGCGGATATCGTGGTGCATTCCGCCACCAAGTTTATCGGCGGCCACGGCACCGCCATTGGCGGCGTGATCGTGGAAAGCGGGAAATTTGATTGGAAGGCCAGCGGAAAATATCCCTGGATCAGCGAGCCCAACCCCAGCTATCACGGCATATCCTTTTATGACGCGGTGGGCCCGGCGGCCTTTGCCACCTATATCCGGGCCATCCTGCTGCGGGATACCGGGGCCACCCTGTCCCCCTTCCACGCGTTTTTGTTCCTCCAGGGGCTGGAAACGCTGTCGCTGCGGGTGGAACGTCATGTGGAAAACGCGCTGAAAATCGTGGATTATCTGGCGAAGCATCCCCAGGTGGAGGCAGTGCACCATCCCGCCCTGCCTTCGGACTCCAGCCATGCCCTGTACAAAAAGTATTTCCCCAACGGCGGCGGGAGCATCTTCACCTTTGAAATCAAGGGCGGCAGCGAAACCGCTAAAAAATTCATCGACAATTTGGCCATCTTCTCCCTTTTGGCCAATGTGGCGGACGTAAAATCCCTGGTGATTCATCCCTATACCACCACCCACAGCCAGCTGACGGATGAAGAGCTCAGGGAGCAGGGCATTCGGCCCAACACCATCCGCCTGTCCATCGGCACGGAAAACATTGGTGACCTGATTGCGGCCCTGGACACCGCCTTCGCGGCTGTCCTGTAAAAAACAAAAGAAGCCGAAAGCAACGCCCCCGGAGAAATCCGGGGGCGTTTTGCCGCGCAAACGGGGAGGATTACATCAGCGTTTCCGGAGGAATTGCCCGGCGCGAAGGGCGGTCTGCTTTCCGTCCCGCAGGGCGATTTGCCCGTTCACCAACACATGGCGGACGCCCCGGGCCAATTGCACCGGCTGGGCGTAGGTCGCCTGCGGCGCAATGGACGCGGGATCAAACACGGTAATATCCGCTGCCAGGCCGGGAAGCAGCAGGCCCCGGTCCCTGAGCCCCACGATCCCGGCAGGCAGGCCCGTGACCCTTTTCACCGCCTCCTCCAGGGAGCAAAAGCCATGCACCCGATTCAGCCGGAAAAATTCCGGCAGCGCGCCATAGGCCCGGGGATGGGGGCTTTGGCTGATTTTTGCTGGGTCGCCGGGCAGGGCCCGGGCATCGGTGCCGATGGCGGTTTCCTGGCGAAGGAAATACAGCATGTCGTCCTCGCTCATCACAAAGAAAATACACCAGGCCTTCCCCCGGGTGCGGATCAGGATATCCGCCGCGGCCTGGGCATAATCATCGGTATGCAGCTCCTCCTGAGCCACCTGCCGCAGGGTACGGCCCACGATTTGGGGCCAAAAACCGCCGTCGTCGCTGAACAGGCAGGTGTCCGCCCGATGGGCGTTAAAATAATGGGCGCGAATCCCCGCCACGATTTCCTGCCGTCTGTCCCCCTGCAGCCGCTTGACCAGCGCCTCGTCTCCCCCATCCAGGCTCCAATCCGGGCAGCGGATGGACAGGGTGGTGCAGGAGGCGGTATAGGGGTACAGATCGGCGGAAACGCGCATGCCCTCCCGCCGGGCCTGACGAATCGCGTCCCACACCTGGGCGGCGCGGCCATGGACCCGAAAATTGTCCAGCTTCAAATGGGAGGCGTGCACCCGGGCCCCGGTTTCCCGGCCCAGGGAAAGCAGCTCCTGCAAGGCTTCGTCGATTTTTAACCCCTCCGACCGCATGTGGGCGGGCAGCAGTCCATCGTATGCCTGCACAACCTTTGCCAGGGCCCGCAATTCCCTTTGATCCGCAAAGAAGCCCGGCGCGTATTCCAACCCCAGGGACAGGCCCCAGGCCCCAGCCGCTAAATCCCGCCGAAGCAGCTCCTGCATCTTTTCGATTTCCCCGTCCGCGGCCGGGCGGTCCGCAAGGCCCACTACCGCTGAACGCAACGCCCCATGGCCCACCAGCATGGCCTGGTTCGTGGCCATGGCATGCCCGTCCTGAAACCTTTGGAGAAATGCGGAAAAGGAAGGGGCGCTTCCCTTCCAGGGGGCTTCCGTCTCCTCAAAAGAACAGGGAAAAGGGCTGTCCCCACAGTTGCCGGTGATTTCCGTGGTAATGCCCTGACACAGCTTGGAGGCGCAGCTATCGTCCAGCAAGAAGGCGGTATCGGAATGGGAATGCATGTCAATAAAGCCGGGAGTCACCGCCGCTCCTTCCGCGTCCAGCACGGTTTCCGCCCTTTCCCCGTTCAGTTCACCGACGGCGGCAATCATTCCATCCTTTACCGCTACGTCTGCCCGGCGGGCCTTTTCTCCGGTGCCGTCGATCACCGTGCCGCCCCGAATGAGCACATCCATCATTTCCAAGCCCTCCCCCGCTTTCATTGCTGACATTATAGCAAATCCGCTCTGCTCCCGCAAGCAAAACAACTTCCCGCTTGCAATGGGGCCGGGTGTGCGTTATAATCAAACTGTTTCCACATTTTTGTTCAGAAAAGGAAGATCGTCATGCTGAAATTATCTGACGCGGGGGTTTATCTCGTTTCCGGACGCCGCGTGGCGTCCACCGCCCAGGAAGCCGCCCAATGGGCGGGCCGTCCCGTATCCAAAGAAGAAGCGGAAAAGGGAACCATCGCCTATGGCATTTTAAAGGCCCACAACAAAAGCGGCGACATGGAACACCTGCAAATGCGCTTTGACAGCCTGACCAGCCACGATATCACGTATGTCGGCATCATCCAGACGGCCCGGGCCTCCGGGATGAAGGAATTCCCGATGCCCTATGTGCTGACCAACTGTCACAACAGCCTTTGCGCGGTCGGCGGCACCATCAATGAGGACGACCATATGTTCGCCCTCAGCGCGGCCCATAAATACGGCGGCATCTATGTGCCCACCAACATGGCCGTCATTCACTCCTTCAACCGGGAAATGATGGCCGGCTGCGGGCGGATGATCCTCGGATCGGACAGCCATACCCGCTACGGCCCCATCGGCACCCTGAGCGTGGGCGAAGGCGGGGGCGAGCTGGCCAAGCAGCTGGTCGGCCGGACCTCCGACATGGCCCGCCACGGGGTGGTGCTGATCTATCTGGACGGGGAACCCCGGCCCGGCGTCGGC
>CAMOUF010000079.1 GCA_946626395.1 uncultured Clostridia bacterium | reverse complement strand
TGATCACGCTGATGGCCCACATGGGCTCCTTCGTGCCCGCCAAGGCTGCCAGCATTTCCCTGGTGGACGGCATCTTCACCCGCATCGGCGCTTCCGACGATCTGGCCACGGGGCAGAGCACCTTCATGGTGGAAATGAGCGAAATGGCCTATATCCTGCGCACCGCCACGGACAAATCCCTGGTGATCCTGGACGAAATCGGCCGGGGCACCTCCACCTTTGATGGCCTGTCCATCGCCTGGGCGGCGGTGGAATACCTGGCGGACAAGAAAAAATCCGGGGCCAAGACCCTCTTTGCCACCCACTACCACGAACTGTCCGAGCTGGAAGGCCATCTGGAGGGCGTCAATAATTTCTGCGTGTCCGTCAAGGAGCACGGGGAGGAGGTCATCTTCCTGCGCAAGATCGTCCCCGGCGGCGCGGACAAGAGCTTCGGCATTTACGTGGCCCATCTGGCGGGGGTGCCCCGGCCCGTGGTGGCCCGGGCTCAGGAGATCATGGCGCGGCTCCAGGTTAACGACCTGACCAACAACAAAATCGGCCAGAACATTTTAGGCGCGGGCCATAAGAAAAAGAATGAGCAGGTGGATCTGATGGAGTTTTCCAAGACGGAGTTCATCGAGGAAGTGCGCAAATTGGACGTGATGGCCATGACCCCCATCGACGCGCTGAACCAATTGTTCCTGCTCAAGGAAAAGGCCATGAAGCTGTAACGGGAAATTGCACGTCCGGCCAAAGGAGATATGTATGGAAATCAAACCCATTCGCCAATTGCCCCCCGAGGTGATCGGCCAGATCGCCGCGGGCGAGGTGGTGGAGCGGCCCGCCGCGGCCATCAAGGAGCTGGTGGAAAACAGCATGGACGCCGGAGCCACGGCCATTTCCGTGGATATTAAAGAAGGGGGCATGGCCTCCTTCCGGGTCACGGACAACGGCAGCGGCATCCAGCCCAGCGACATCCGCCTGGCCTTTGCCCGCCACGCCACCAGCAAAATCCGCACGGCGGAGGATCTGTACGGCGTCCGTTCCCTGGGCTTCCGGGGGGAGGCACTGGCCTCCATCGCGGCGGTGAGCCGCCTGAACTGCCAGACCCGGGCCAGGGGCCAGGACATGGGCGTCAGCGTGAGGGTCGAGGGCGGGGACATTCTGGATATCCAGGAAGCCGCCTGCCCGGAGGGCACCTCCTTTACGGTGAAGGAGCTGTTTTTCAACGCTCCGGTGCGGCGGAAGTTTTTAAAAAAGCCCGCCACGGAAACGGCGGCGGTGTCGGAGCTCATGGCCCGGCTGATCCTTTCCCATCCCACGGTATCCTTCCGCTTCACGGCGGACGGCAAGCGGGTGTATTTTTCCGCCGGGGACGGGCTGCTGGACAGCGCTATCATGAGCGTGTACGGCACGGACACCTTAAAGCTGCTCACCAAAATCGAAGGAACCATGAACGGCGTCAGCCTGTCCGGCTATGTGGGCGTGGGTGACGCGGGCCGGGGCAACCGGGCCCACGAGCATTTCTTCTTAAACGGCCGGGCCATGAAAAGCCCCCTTTTGTCCACCGCCCTGGAAAACGCCTGCCGCCAGCGGGTCACCATCGGGCGCTTCCCCATGTGCGTGCTCCATTTGACCATGCCCTATGAAAACGCCGATGTGAATGTGCATCCCAACAAATGGGAGGTGCGGTTCCAGGACGAGCGGGGCGTTCGGGAGGCGGTGGAAACGCTGGTGTTCGAGGCGCTGGAAAAAACCAACCAGGCCCCGGTGATCCCTCCCATGTTCGTCAATGTGGACACGCCCGCCGCCCCTCCCGCCAAAATCCAGACCGCGGAGCCCGCGCCGCCGCCCCCGGACGCTCCTGCCCTGCCGCCCCGGCAGGCAAGCAGCCTGTCCGCCTTCACGGAGGACGGGGCCCTGCCCACCTTCGCCCCGCCGCCCCCCGTTCGGGAAAAGCCCCCTATGCCCATGGCGCCGTTCAAGGATTTGGAACCGGCTCCCCGGATGCGGGACAGCGCCGGGTCCCTGCTGCCCCCTAAAATGACCGCGCCGATCCTGCCTGCCCCCGCGCCGATCCCCCAGCGGCAGGAAGTCCTCCCGGAAGCGCAGCAGATGGAACAGCCCCTCATCGAGCAGCGGTTCCAGGAAAAGCCGCTGAAAATCCTGGGCGTAGCCTTCAACACCTATATCCTCATGGAATACGGGGATTTGCTGATCCTGTCCGACCAGCACGCGGTGCACGAGCGGCTTTTGTATGAAAAGTTCATGCGGGAAACCGCTTCCGCCCCCGCCAGCCAGACCATGCTGGTGCCCCAGATCATCAACCTGTCCCGCTCGGAATTCGCCGTGTACGAGGAGAACCAGGAGACCCTGAAAACCGCCGGGTTTGACCTGAGCCCCTTCGGGGACTGCGCGGTGCAGCTTCGGGGCGTGCCCATCATTCTGGGCCAGCCCCAGGCGGAAACCTGCCTCCGGGAAGCCCTGGATGAATTGGCAGAAAACCCTTCGGCCACGCCCGCCGACCGCACCAGCCGGGTCATCCAAATGGCCTGCAAGCACGCGGTGAAGGGCGGGGAGCGGCTGCCGGAGGAAAGCGTGAAGCAGCTCATCCGGGACGTGATCGACCAGAAAGTGACCCCCACCTGCCCCCATGGCCGACCCCTGATGGTGCAGCTCACCAAAACCGAGCTGGATAAGCGGTTCAGGAGAATACAGAATTAGTTCCAAGTTTTCAGTTCCAAGTTCCAAGCGGAATACTGGAATCAGGAAAGACGCCCGGCGCTGGAACAAATCAGCTTAGAACTTAGAACTTGGAACTTAGAACTATAAAAATTATGACAAAGAAAAAACGCGTGATCGCCATCGTCGGCCCCACGGCCAGCGGGAAAACCGCCCTGTCCCTGCCGGTGGCGAAAAAGCTGGGCGGAGACATCCTGTGCATGGATTCCATGCAGATTTATAAGTACATGGATATCGGCACCGCCAAGCCCACCCCGGCGGAGCAGGCCGCCGTGCCCCATCACCTCCACAGCTTTTTGGAGCCGGAGGAAACCTTTTCCGTGTCCCAGTACGCCTCTTTGGCCCGGCAGGTGATCGACCGGGTGGAGGTGCCCATCCTGGTTGGCGGCACGGGGATGTATCTGCAATCCCTGTCCCTGCCCATGGATTACGGGGCGGTGGGCGGCGACGAGGGCATCCGGAAAAAATACCATGAAATCGCCGACACCCAGGGCGCGGAGGCGCTGCACGACCTGCTGAAGCAGGCGGACCCCCTCTCCGCCGCACGGCTCCATCCCAACGACGTGCGCCGGGTGGTGCGGGCCCTGGAGGTGTTCGAGCTCACCGGCTCTCCCCTGTCCGCCCAGAAAATGCCGGGGCCCCAGGACGCCCCCTACGACTTTCAAATCTACGCCCTGTCCTGGCCCCGGGAAACGCTGTACGCCCGCATCGACAGGCGGGTGGACGAAATGATGAAGGACGGGCTGCTTGAGGAGGTCAAAAGCCTGAGGGCGCGGGGCGTGCCCGCCGACGCCCAGTCCATGCAGGGCCTGGGATACAAGGAGCTTTTGCCCGTGCTGGACGGGACCATGGCGCTGCCTGACGCGGTGAACCTGATCAAGCTGCGTACCCGTCACTTTGCCAAGCGGCAGCTCACCTGGTTCAACCGGGATGAACGAATCCATTGGCGCACTTTGGATCGGCTGGAGCCCTTGATCGAAGAAATCTGCGCGGGATATGAAAACGCTGATGCGGCATTACAGCCTATAGGGTAAAAAAGTGATCACATGAAACTCATTCACGCTGAATAAACAAAGGAGCCGTCCTTGAATCACAGTGAGTTTTTTTCCGCCCTCAAGCAGGGCGCGGTGAGCGGGTGCTATCTTTTTGAGGGCGAGGAGGAATTCACCAAGCAGACCGCCCTGAAAGCCCTGCGGGAAAAGGTGGCCGGGGGCGAGTTTTCCGCCATGAACGACACCCGCCTCATGGACCCCCCTGCCGACGCCATCATCGCCGCCGCGGAAACCCTGCCCTTTTTAAGCGACAGGCGGTTTCTGGAAATCCGGGACAGCGCCATGCTTTCCCCCGGCAAGGCCAAGGACTATGACGAGGACAGCGCCGTCAAGCAATTGGACGGCTATCTTAGCAGCCTGCCGGACACGGTGGTGATGGTGTTTTACGCCCGTGGCAAGGCGGACGGCAGGAAAAAGCTGGTTCAGGTGCTCAAGAAAAAAGCTACGCTGGTTTCCTTTGATCCCCTGGACGACAGGGAACTGTCCAAATGGATCGCCGCCACCATGAAAAAGCAGGGTAAAAAAATCAGCCTGGCGGCCTGCCAGCGGCTGTGGTTTTCCGCGGGCCGGGATCTGACCACCCTGAACAATGAAATCGGCAAGCTGTGCGCTTATGCCGGGGAGCGGGAGGAAATCACGGAGGCGGATATCGCCGCCATCTGCTTTCAATCCACGGAATACAAGGTGTTCGACATGCTGGACGCCCTCATGTCCGGCCAGGGAGGAAAGG